>WALG01000130.1 GCA_015522955.1 DHVE2 group archaeon | reverse complement strand
GTGAGGTATTCTGTATCGATATACCATCAATTCCCAGTGGAGGAGTGAGGTTGTAGCCTTCAATTACGTAGGGGTTTATCGCACTACCATTTCCGGGCCAGTGCATTTTCTGTGCCATCTTCTTCAATTCCGCATTACTGTGAATTATTATTGAAGAGTAAATTATCGTGCCACTCGAACTATCTGATGCATTTACAAATAATATTGTAAAGTTAGAGATAACAATCAGGGTAAGGAGAAACATAGCATTTACCCACAAACTCCATTTGTGCATAACTTAGCATGAAAATACTCATATTAATAATCTCCCAAAATTTTTCATACCGATGATTATAAATCCTTTCATTTATTTATGAGAAGCATGGAGGATATTGAAGAACTTAAGGATGAGATAGAGAGTTTGAGGTTTGAGATAGAGTCTATGAGGAAAGAGATGAAAAATATCACGCCCCACAAGCACTGTCTCAACTGTGGGATATCCATACCTCCCGACCAGACATTCTGCTCTAAAAAATGCGAGGATGAATGGAATCGAATGCTCAAGAGAAAGAAGACCATGATGTATGTGTGGGTGCTGTTTCTGGTTATACTGTTCATAATCTTAATTGCCTCTGGATTGTAAGATAGTATGAGGAAGGTAGTGGTCGGCGGAACGTTTGCGTATCTTCACAAAGGGCATCGTGCACTGCTGGAAAGAGCATTTGAGATTGGAGATGTGGTTCTAATAGGAATAACCGCCGACGAGTTCAAGGGCTCCAAACTACCGTTTGAGATAAGAAGGAAGGACGTGGAGAAATTTGTGACAAAATTTAAAAAACCCTATGAGGTTATGAAAATCCATGATAAATACGGACCAACACTAGAGGAGGATTTTGACGTTATTGTAGTTTCTAAGGAAACTGAGCAAACGGCGAGGGAGATAAATCAACTTCGCAGAAATAAAGGTCATCGAGAAATGAAAATAGTTACAATTCCGATTCTTCTGGCTGAGGATCTCCTGCCACTTTCCTCCAGACGCATAGAAAAGGGCGAGATTGATCCCGAAGGGCATAGACTGAAGGTCATGCGTGTAAATGTGGGCTCCATGAATCCATCCAAGATAAGGGGTGTGGAAAAAATATTTTCCCAGGTGTTCTCGTTTCCCATGGAGATAAAAGGTGTGCAGGTGGAACCCGGGGTGCCACCGCAGCCTATTGATGGAGAGACGGTTAAAGGAGCCATCAATCGTGCCAGAAATGCTCTACAAGATGCAGATTATGGTGTGGGTATAGAGGCTGGACTTTTCTGGGATCCTGTGGCAAGAAAATATTTTGATAAAGCATTCTGCGTCATAATCGATAAGTATGGAAACAGCACCTACGGTTATTCAGGGGGATTTGTGTATCCTCCACAGGTAATTGATATGGTTAAAAAGGGAATGGAAGTGGGAAAAGCAATGGAACAACTCTCTGGCATCAGTGATATCGGAAGAAAAATGGGCGCCATTGGATATCTCAGCAAGGGATTAATTACCCGTGAAGAGTTCAATGCTCAATCTGTGCTTATGGCCATGATACCTAGAATCAGCGGTGACCTTTACTTTGAGGGTAAATGATTTATAAATAATGCAAATCTTTTCTGGTATCTTTCCAAAATGCCTATGAATCTTATTGCGAATAGATCTATAAAAATAACATTTCCTGCAGCATGGAGGGTATCAAACCAGACGGAGGATAGTTCTACAAGAAGAAAACTCTCCCAGGTATGGGGATAAACGAAGGTAAGCCAGTGCCAGATATTCATTATCACACCAAAGGCGTAGCCTGCCATGGCGCCTGTAACCATAAATGCCAGAAGTTCATGTTTTTTCCCTTCAAAAAAAATACGAAATAGATAACCAATGGGACCCATTATTCCCCAGGCTAGCATTTGCCAGGGAGTCCATGGACCCTGACCTAAGAAGAAATTGGAGAGCAATGCCGTTTCGGCTCCTATCATAAATCCTGCAGTGGGCCCAAAAACGTATCCAGATACGAGAACTATGAATGTGCAGGGTTGAACAGAAGGTATGCCTGCAAAAGGAATACGTGCTGCCGCTGAAAATGCACCGAGAATTGAGGTTATGGCAACCTCTTTGGGTCCGCCTATTCTTCTTTCGTACATAAAAAAGAATTGGAGTAAAATAACCACCACCAGAATCAGAGTTATGAGTGATGAATACTCTATCATTTCTTGGGGATAGAGAATGGAAAAAATAATGAATAGAAGGAGACTGACGGGTAGAAAAAGGTCTGTGGCCCTCATCGAAACCCCTCTATGTCTTCTTCAACCAGAATATTGCTGGATTTACCATATAAAACCTTGTTCAACTGGGTGGAAAAAATAAGCGAAGAGGCCATAATTTTCCTCTTATAACCTATAACCTCTATGCGACCCTTGGTAAGCAGTGCAACTCTATGAGATGCATGTGCCATAGTTTCCATATCATGGGTTATGAGAAGTACAGAGTTGTGAGAAGCATAATCTTTCAGGAATGAAATGAGTATCCTTTTAAATCCGTAGGAGAGTCCTCTGGTAGGCTCATCCAAAATCAGAAGTTTTGGTTCCCTTACAGCCATTAGGGCCACGGCAGATAACATTCTCTCCCCTCCAGAAAGATCCTGATAGTTTCTGTTTCTAAGGTGATATATGCCTAGTTGCTTCATAACCCCATCCACATTGTTTCTCCTCTCCTCTGGCAAATTAAACAGGATATCTTGATAAATGGTATCTTGGAAAAAATGCACGTTTGGATTTTGAAAAACCATGCCAACGAGGGTACTTCTCTCTCTCTCATTTAATGTATGTATCTCTTGCCCCCCTATTTTCACGCTTCCCCTCCTTGGTTTTAAAACTCCAGCAATTATTTTTGCCAGTGTGGTTTTTCCAGCACCGTTTCTACCCATTAGACCCAAGATTTCACCTTGATGTATCTCAAGATTCACTCCTTTAAGCACATACTTTGAGTTGTAACGAAACGTAACATTGCTGAGTTGGCAGAGAGGTTCCCTTGCTTTCTGTGTGATCTCATTCTTTAGAGTAATCTTAGGTAAAAGTTGGTTGAGCATTTTTCTTCCTTCTTTAACTGTAAGAGGGAGATATTGAAGTTGAAATTTTTTTGCCACTCTGGTTATCTGAGGATATCCCACACCCAGTGAATCCATGTCGATTTCAGATAGAACGAGTCTAGGTTCTCCATCACCTATAATTTTACCTTTATCCATCACAATTAATCTGTCAGCACGATGCATGGTTCTCTCCATTCTGTGCTCTACTAGGATTATTCCCAGACCAAGATCGTCATTGAGTCTCTCCAGCAGGGATAAAAGTTCCTCTGCACTGTTTGGGTCCAGTTGACTGGTGGGCTCATCAAGAAGCAGATACCTGGGATAAGGAGCCAGCGCGGCACCTATGGCGACCTTCTGTTTCTCTCCCCCAGAAAGGGTGCTTATTTTTTTCTCCCTTATCTCCTGAAGACCCAGAATTTCAAGTATCTCCTCAACCCTTTTCCATATTTCCATTCTTTCGAATCCCATATTTTCCAGTGGAAATGCAATCTCTCTCTCCACAGTGCTCATAAGAATCTGATTTTCAGGGTCCTGAAACACTGTGCCTACGCTTTTGCTCAGTTCTCGGGGTGGGGTTTTGAGGGGATTTACATTACATACCTGTATTTTACCAGTGTATTCACCGCCATAAAAGTGAGGTATAAGCCCGTTTATGCTTCTTAGAAGCGTGGTTTTACCACTTCCAGAGTTTCCCACAACCAGCACAAATTCGCCCTCGAAAATATTCAGATTTATATTTTTCAACGCAAAGGCGTTCGACCCGGCATATCTAAAAGAAAAATTTTCAATGGTAAGCATTTTCATCTCCCCTGGAGAGCATCACGCTTAAAAGTGTAAACGAGATTACAACGAATAAGAGCAACTTGGAAACCGAAGGTATTTGAAGTTCTGGAAATATTTTGTAACCGTAGAAATACAGATATCCGGTGGCCAGGAGGAAAGATAGAAAAATCAAAGAGGTTGAAAGCAAATCGCGAGGATGCATATTCAGCGTGTACCATGATCTCCTTTTCTTCGAGGGGAAACCGCGCACTTCTAGTGCTTGAGCCATATCTATTCCCCTTTCCAGAGAATTACCCAATAGCGCTACCATTACCGGGTATCTCGCGGCTATTCTCTCTCTTAGATTCCCGTTGGAAATTGGTAATCCGCGAACACGGAAAGCATCCACAATCTCCGTAGCATCTCTGGATAGGACATGGTAGAATCTCAGTGAGAGGGCCAGAGTTATGAGCGTGTTCTGAGGTATTTTTAATTTCTCTAGGATGGAGAAAAGTGATTCCAGAGAAACCGCACTGTTGAAAATTGCAAATGCTGCCATTATCACAAATAGTCGTAGACACATGGAGTATGCGAATACTAGAGATTCAACGGTGATTCTTATAAAATGCCACTCAATAATAACATGGCTCCCATATTGTACAAGTAGCAGATTGAAAAGAAAGATGAATAGGGCGGTATAGAGCGAATATTTCATAAATCTACCCCACAGTGATGAGGACACAAACAATTTTGTAAGAAATATGGAGATGAAAAGTAAAAATAGAAAATAGGGAGACACAAATATTATGGAAAGATAGATGACCACGAGAAGCCATATAAATAGAACTAAAGGATTTACCTGTATTTTCTTAATTTTCCAGGAATTCCCGAGAAGAAGCAGGATGAACGCGATGAGAATAGAAAGATAAAGAAATATCCGCATCATAATCATTCACCCTCTACACACCAGAATGACTGCATTTTTCCTTGAAGAAGCATATCTACAATTTGAGAAATATGCTCCTGCTGTCCTGTTATTATAAGTACTACGTTTTCACAGGCACCTATGCCCATAGGGTTGAAGGGGGACTGTAGAACTTCTCCGAATGCGCCCTGGAACTTTTTGTGGGTAAGGCAATCAACGACATACTCACCTTGAAGATAGTACCGGAGATTCAGTTGAGTATGGGCTTTCATGATGTCATCTACAATCTCACCTTGCCCTATCAAGATGAGATTTACCTTACTTTTTTCGGAGCCTATTTCCTCTATAGGTTTTGCAGTTACATTTTTTATACCTCTATTTTGGAAATATCCCATCATCTCTTGGGCATATTTCTTATTCTCCACATCGTAACCTATGATCAGAGGTAGAACTTGCCCTTTATAGCCCCTTGTAAACATGGTAGGGTAATCTAGAATTTCTGCGGATATAAAAGATAGTTTATCCCATTGATGGTAATCCCATCGCACAACATCCCCTTTCTCTATTATATACTCAGAGGCCCCAACATTTGCAAGGATGCCGTTTACGTAGTAGAACCAGTTTCTGCGATTCATGGGATCTGATGTGATATTATTTATGCCAACCACAAATTTTCCACTATAGGCTGTACTCACGTTGGCTATTGTTTTCAGAGTATCCAGTACCGATTTTCCAGCCGGAACCACCTTTCTCAAAATTTCCTTCTCTCCAAAATTTATGGAAATTACCATCACCGCATTTTCATTGGGGGAATTCTCTATGTGGGAATGAGGGGAAATCATGAGCCCTTGGTATGCCATATAAGCACCTATAAGGATGACAACGACGACAAGCGATATGATTCCTCTTTTCAGGGGTCTCTCCATCATGCTGAGAATATTTTCCACATTCTTTAACTTTTCTCAAATTAACTTTAAAAATAATGAAAAGAAGAAGGAAGTTAGCGTTTTTCCCTTTTAATAACAAGGATAAGTAAAAACAGAAAAGGCACAAGTACCAATAATTGCATCTCGGGGATGGGTGAGGTGCTCACTGTCTCCAGGGATGTACTTTTTGATATCCCTGAATCATTTACCACGGTGATATAGTATTCTATACCTCCTGTAGAGGGCACCGGTATATTGGTTACATATTTTCCTTGAGAATAGTTCATCCATACCGCATGATATGCTGGTTCTGTGGAATTTCTGTAATAAAGAATGGCCTGCTCCTGCATCTCACTGGCAAATGAAATTATAATCTTAGAATTATCCGCATTGTAGTTCACAGAAATCTCACCGATTTCAGGCAGGAGAGTCGAGTTTCCAAGCGAGTAAAGATATCCATTGTTGGAGGCTACCAGAAGGAATGAGTCTCCAATAACTGGAGAGGCCAGTATGTAATTGGAAGGTTGAAGTGTGAGGTTCCATAGTAGGCTGCCTGATGAGGATATGCAATATACGCTTCCGTTCTGAGTATTTGTGGCCACTACCAAATTTCCTGAAGCGTAAAGCACACTGGCCTGTATTGGTCCGTTGGTATGGTAGGACCAGAGAAGGGATGCACTGCTGCCATCATCCTTTATTGCCATAACATCACCGCTTAAATTGGCAGCGTAGATTATACCATCATGATATGCAGGTGTTGCTGTTGCTGTGCTTAGTGAATAAAAATCCCACAACTTTTCTCCCTGTATATTTAGCGCAATAAGGCCATCTTTTCCATCCACTGAGATATAAATTCTTCCGTCTCCAATCACCGGAGAACTCTTAACAGGAGAGGATGTGGTATAATTCCATATATATTCCCCTGTGGATGCCTCTATGCACTGTATCCCATACGGGGGGTTCCAGTTGTAGGATGTATCTTCTATTCCGGCTATGGGTACTATTATATAGGTTCCTTTAGTGTCCACATATAGGGAAGGTGTGCCAAAATAGTCGCTACCCATAAGTTCTTTTGTCCATCTCACAGTTCCATTGGTAAGGTAAATTGCATATATTTTTCCGGTATGGCCGAGATTGAAGGTTGCCACAAAAAGCATTGGAGATCTGTTTACTTCGCCAATAACCGGAGATGAGACAATATCCTCGCCTATATTGATATCCCATGCAAGTGTGCCATTCTCCCTGTAAAAGGCCCTTATGTGCTTATCGGATGTTCCTATAATAACCAGGTTCCCATATACTACCGGAGAGGCTATGCCATAATATCCCGCAGCGCCTGCTGAACTGTTCCAGAGCAAACTACCGTTCATATTGATGGCATAGAGTTGAGAACTATCCGCAATGTATATTATTCCCTGGGAAATTACTGGTGTGGAGGAAAAACCCCAAGGTGAAGTACTCTTGAATTTCCATATCACTTGGTGTCCATACACCGAGCCATCACTAACACCACTGTTATTAAAATCACCATGGATTGTGGGCCACGCATGATAATGCCCTGGACTTAGATGTGGTGTGTTGTAAGGTTGCCAGGAAGGATTATCTATCCCATACATCCATGCCACCACCTCGCCATCTTGAAGGATTAGAGAACTGGCACCTACAGGGCTTGGTTTCCAATCTGTGCTATCATTTTTCCATATCATGAGATGCCAGTAGGCTCCTGTGGTCCAGTTATTTTTCTCCCATCCAATTTGATTCACAAATGCTCCATAAGTGCCCCAGGAATAATTCAAATATAGCCCTAGACTCTGGCATGCTAGTTCTGTTGCCTTCATAGCCGTGTGATTATCTGTGGGTAATTCCAATGTAGTGCTCAAAATCTTAGCATTTCCAAACTGGAA
This sequence comes from DHVE2 group archaeon, assembly GCA_015522955.1. Taxonomy (GTDB): domain Archaea; phylum Thermoplasmatota; class Thermoplasmata; order Thermoplasmatales; family Aciduliprofundaceae; genus S014-41. The sequence goes on along the minus strand of WALG01000130.1, from coordinate 17,730 downwards.
TACTACAGTAACCTCTGTGCTTTGATTTTCCATATTTTCTGCATTTCCCTGAGGTACCAGTGAGAATAAAACTGCAACGATTACAAACCCGGCAATCCAATTTAATGCCTTCATTCTATCACCTCAAGTTCATTTTATTTTTCTCCAGTAAAGTTTAAAAATAGATAAATGTTTCGTTGAAGATAGACCTCAAGATTAAACGGTAGTTAGGGTTTGGATGATATAGGAAAATAATTAAATATAGAAGAACATAACCCCCCGATGTCTTGGGCAAAACTTAGGGAGTATATACTCTATATAAGCCTCTTTCTATTCGCTCTAGGAGTTTACTGGACGATTACCGGCGGTTACTGGGTTCTTAAGAGCACAGGTTTTATAGGGAAAAATATGAACGTAGATAATCTAACTCAGTGGGCGGGAACATGGAATTACTGGTTTTTAGGACTTGGAATTATATTTCTCTTTGTGGGTGGATGGTATTTGTTTGACACGCTTAGAAAAAGAAGCAAGTTTGAGGAATACATGAGCACTGAGAGTAAAAGGGAATTTGTTAGCAATCTCCGTGAGATTGAGGAGATAGCCTATAAACTGGGTGAGAAGTACGAGAAAATACTGGAAGAAAAGAAGAGAAAATGGAAAATAAAGCATTAATTATTCTACTACTTCTTTTCCTCATTCTTACTCCGGGCTATGTACACGCAAAGAGTCAGAATTCTCCTCATCTCCTGATATATGAAGTTAGTCCCTACCCACCTTCTCGCGTGGAGGGAGAATATATTTGCATTTATAATCCCCTGAGATATGGTGTAAATCTTTCGTCCTATCAACTTACCGATTTCGAGGGTACCTTGACTCTTGGGGGCAGCATTGCGGCAAACTCATACCTTTATGTTGCCCAGAACAGAACTGCATTTCACCTCCTCATGGGATTTTATCCTGATTACACCTATAATTCCCTGCACTCCCGGGGCAGGTTCTCTCTTGGCAATGAGGGTGATGAGGTTGCGCTAACGCGAGATGGGATGATTGTGGACATTGTTGTTTACGGAAAATCTCACTACCATGGTGGTGGGTGGATTGGAACTCCGCTGCATGTTTCTAAGGGGCATATACTGCAGAGAAGGAGTATTATGGATACAGATAGTGCCAATGACTGGACAACGTATCATAGAATAGGGCAGAGTAACTTCCCATCCCGGAGTTTTAATGCATCTCTCCAAATTTTTATATATCCAGATGACTGGAAAATCCCACTTAAATTTGTAAATGGTGCAAAACACACATTGTGGATAGAATCTTACCAACTCAACAGTTGGATCTTCGCTCGAACTCTTATATCTGTGATGCACCACGGGGTTAGCGTGAGAATACTTCTGGAAGGAGCACCCGTTGGAGGTATCGACGAGCGGGAAAAATATGTGGTAAATACACTATGGAAGCACGGGGCTAAAATAAGGTTCATGAAAAATAATGATACGCTGCACATCTCTTCCAGGTACCGTTTTGTGCATTCCAAAATTATAATAAGGGACGAAAATGCCACATTAATCTCCACGGAAAATTTTGTGGAGAGCGCTTTGTCGCCATGTGGAAATAGGGGTTATGGAGTGGTAATTCACAACTCCTCTTTTGCAAGATACATGCTTAATGTGATTAGGGATGATTGGAAATCGCATGGGGATATAATGCCCTATATGGGTGAATATGAAAGTGCATCCTATGAGCCTTATAAACGTATGGAACTGAGAAGAAAAGTATTTGCACCTCTCAATCTTACCTCTAGGATAATTCCCGTGATATCTCCGGATTTCTCTTATGATAAGTTAAATGAATTTATAGACTCCCAGCATAAACTCTTTTTGGAGGCGCCCTATGTTGACTCTTTTGCAATGCGAATCTTCGGTAATAAGGTAGCCCGTGGGTTGGTGAATCACGCTCTCAAATTTAAAAATTTCAGAAAATTTGATTCCCGTAACCTCTATGTGCACTCTCTCCATGGTAAACTGCTAATTGGTACCAACGCAGTTTTCTTTGGGAGCATGAACTTTGCTCAAAACTCAATTTTCGATAACCGCGAGATATCCCTCATTATAGAGAGTGCCAAGATAAGCGAATATCTTAAAAGAGTGTTTGAATACGACTGGAATGCATACCAGAAGCCGCATATAAAAATATCTCTAGCGGGAGAAGGTGAATGGTATCTTTTGAATTTTAATGGAAGCATAGGTAATATAACGAGATATAGGGTTTATCTTGATGGAAAAACGGTATACAATGGCACCCAGCCATGGTGCAAAATATTTGTAGGTCATGAGAAGCATACACTCATGGCTGAGGTGGTTGATTCCCACGGAGAAAGAAGCAGCATAAAACTAAAAATCGGAAATAAAAATGAGAGTTTGATGGGATTTGAATGGTGGAAATATCTCTATCTTTCAATCCTTTTTGCAGTGTTCTTTTACAAAGTTTGGAAGGACCATGGATGAGTAATAGATTTCATCGTTGTAGTATTTAGTTTTAAAATCAATCTTTCTCCTTCTTTCAAGCGGCACATCACTGGCCATTATAAAGGACCACATTCCTCCAGGATAGGTGGGAATATATGCAAGGTAAATCGCCGCATGCTTGAAAATATCTTTCACAATGCTGTAAACCCCGCAGAGTTCTTCGGGATGATAGAAGGGGGTTCCGCACTGTTGAGAGATTACCCCTCCCGGATTCAGAGCCTCCTTTAGGTTCTCATAAAAATCCCTTTGGAAAAGGGACTCCGCTGGACCAACAGGGTCTGTGGAATCAATTATTATGGCATCGAATTTTCCTGCATGTTTGATAAAATCACTTCCATTTTCTATGTGAAGATGTACTCGAGTATCTCCATAAGCGGAGGAGATTGTGGGAAGATATTTTCTGCTAATTTTGACAACTTCCTCATCGATTTCCACAATATGAATCTCGCTTACTCCGTGCTTTAAAACTTCCCTCGCAGCACCGCCATCTCCACCTCCTATTATTAGAACTTTGCGTGGATTTGGGTGCGAGAAAAGAGGTGGATGAACTATCATTTCGTGGTATATAAATTCATCCTTTTCAGTGGTTTGTACCGTACCATCTATTATCAGCAACTTTCCATACTCATGGGTATCCAGGAGGTGGATATCCTGATACCTTGATTTCACATGGGCAATCTCTTTTTTGAATCTGAAACCCAACTTTATATGAGGAGTGTGCATTTCGGCGAACCAGAGTTCCATGGATTAGGTTCAGAATTAGGGAGTATTTTAATGTTTTGAGAAAAATTGACCCTTAATACCTGTGAGAGAGGGGAGAATCGTAATATATCTCTTTTTGCAGAAAAATCTCCGTGTATAGCGATAACTTTTTTATAGGAAATGTAATATCGCAATCACCACGGTGATACACTATGCGCAGAGTAAATTTACATGTGGGCATCGAGAAAAGACATCTTCTGGTGATACTGCTGCTGGCTTCGATAATGGCTCTGGCCTTTTTCCTCAGGGTCTACTGGGGAATAGGTCCCTCTATAAAGTACGGATTCTCTGTTTCGGGTGGGTCTGACTCATATTATCATGAAAGGATTATTACGTATATTCTCAGTTCTGGGCATCAGTTATTGAATGACCCGATGTTAAATTACCCCATTGGGATGGACAATCCGAGGCCCCCGCTCTTTCACTGGGCAATTGTGCTATTTAGTTATATCTTCTATCCCTTTATGAATCCAACAGATGCAGCGCTGCTTATGCTCATACTCTTCCCTGCAATATGGGGTACCCTTACCATAATTCCTGTGTATCTCATAGGCAAGGAGGCATTTGACAGAAAAACCGGTCTCCTTGCGGCATTTCTTCTGGCCATAATGCCTGCGCACCTGATGAGAAGCGTTGTGACCCAGGCGGACTGGGATGCCTTTGATCTCTTCTTTATAATGATGATGTTCTATTTCTTTCTGAGAGCACTCAAAACTGTGAAGTACAAAAACTGGATAAAGGACTGGAAAAAGGGTAATGAAATCCGACAGGGCATGACAGAGTTGGTATCTGAAAATAAACTCTCGCTGATCTATGCATCTTTAGCAGGGGTATCCCTGGGCGCACTGGCTCTGGCTTGGAAAGGCTTCACCTATGCGGAGGCGATACTATTCATTTATCTCATATTCCAGATTTTCCTCAATCGTTTCCTTAACAAATCCAACCTGCATATCCTTGCAATAAGCACGCTTTACACAGTCTTCGGATTTGGTATGGCGCTGCCTTGGTATGCTCTCACCGGAAGAATTCATCAATGGTTTTTTGAGCCATTCCTCCTAATGCTTGTTGTAATAATACTTGCTCTTTACTTTGAGGTATCTAAAAAATATCCATGGCCCTTCGTGTTCCTTGTGGCTGGAGTGTTCTTGGCTGTGGGTGGAGTGTTCCTTAGCATTTTTGCACCATCTATATGGGCTACGTTGGTTAGTGGTCAAGGATATTTTGTGAAGAGCAAATTATATTCTACGATTGCCGAGGCTCAACCCGCATCCCTTGGCATAGTAGCCATGTCATTTGGTCCTGGCGTATTTTTACTTTCGATCCTGGGGATCACCTATGTGCTTTATCTTATTAAAAAGAATCTTCAGGAGTATTACATGTTCTTTGTAATTTACACGGTGGTTGCCTTCTATATGGCGATCTCGGCTGCAAGGTTTATATTTAATGCTGCACCTATAATTGCCCTTACCGCCAGTGTGGGAACAATTTGGATATTGAAGAAAGTAAGGATAAAGGAATCCATGGAAGAGATGCGCAAATATAGAGGTCAGTGGAGAAGAGGTTTCAGAAAGGCTGTAAAATTCTCTCAAATTGTGGCGGTGCTTGTTATCGCCTTTTTGGTAATACTACCAAATGTATGGAGTGCTGTGGATGCAGGAATACCATATGAGAGCAAAACAAAATACGATAAGCAAGTTTACAACTCTTTACCTGCGTTTATGAAACCAAATGAGACGACATACAACAGAACTGCGCCTTGGTACTTTGGTGCATTTGGGTACTCCATACCAAAACCGGAGTATCCATGGCAGAGAGCCTGGCACTGGTTAAGTGAGCAGGATAATTCATCCCCTCCAGAGGATAGACCAGCGTTCGTCTCATGGTGGGATTACGGATTTGAAGCCATTCGAGAGGGGCAGCATCCTGCTGTGGCCGATAACTTTCAGAATGGTTATCAGGTGGCTGCACAGATAATCACGGCACAGAATGAGAGTGAGGTAATCTCTCTCTTCATAGCCCGTCTCTTGGACGGGGATTTTGCTAAGCATGACCATCATCTTAGTGCTCCGGTTATGGAGCAACTGGCAAAATATCTTGGAGAAGAAAATGCCACCAAAATCGAAAAGGTAATGGAAAATCCGGGAGCATACAGAAACGAGGTGCTTAGCAAACCATCCTATTATGGGAAATATGAATCAGATATCTCCGACGTGAATGCCAAGTATGCTATGATAAAAGGAATAATTGCTCACCGTGGTGAGGATAAAATAGTGGCACTTTATGATGCCATAAGAAACATAACTGGTAATGACATCAGATATTTTGCGGTTGATTATAGACTGTTTCCCTTCTCAGGTCGTAATACTGGGATATTCTATGCACCTGCCAAACTTGGTGATAGAAGGGTGCATCAGTATGGTGGTACTGTGGTTCCATATGATTTCTATGAGTTGCAGGCTGTGGATGAAAATGGACACGTCTATGACTTGGATAAGGTACCGATGAATGCTAGGATAGTAAACTATAAGATTACCTACAAACCGATGTTCTATGATTCCATGCTTTATAGGACCTTCATAGGTTATTCAGGCTCTGATATAGGCAGAAGTCCAGGAATCCCCGGGTTCACGCAAAACCTTTCTAATTACCAGCCAATGCAGGCTTGGAATATGACTCACTTCAAACTGGTTTATCGTACCGCATTCTGGAATCCCTATAAGGATTATCAAAATCACACCGATGCCTGGAAACCTATACCAATCTCCCAGGCACTTAAGTACCAAAAGGAAGGAAAGGGTACTGTGGACCTTAATCCTCCAGCCTTTAGAGTACTTCCCAATGATGTGGTTATGGTGAAGTTCTATGAAGGCGCGATAATAGAAGGTAGAGTTACGCTTCCTTCAGGGCGGCCCTTGGCTCATATAAGGGTAACACTCTTTGATGAGTATGGGATCCCGCATACTACAACATTTACCGATAGTAGAGGATACTACAAGATTGATGCCGTGGCTGGAAATCTTACTCTTGTTTTCTCCACGGATGGTGGCTACAATAAACTTAGAATGGTAGATAAAAATATATTGAGATACTACCATATAAACGTCACAGAAGAACAGGCTGAGAGATTGAAACCAAATTATGTGATTGAACAGAATGTGGTTATAAAGCCTGCAACTCTCAACGGTGTGGTTTACTATGATATAGATCATAACAATAAACTTACAGATAAAGATATACGTATTTCCAAAGGTACACTTATTTTATGGAATGATACCTATGAAATAAATTACACAGTGCCTGTAGTGAACGGTATCTATGAGATAAATGATATTCCCCCCCATACATACAATATAGGCGTAATAATAGATGGTAAAAAGTTTCCAAAGATTGAGACTATTACATTGGGAGCGGGGAAGAACGTTACTAAGGATGTTGCACTTGAACCCGCCTATGTGAAGGGTACCGTAACTTTCCAGTCTGGGGTACCTGTGAACAATGCTATAGTGGAACTTAATGGCTATTATGCAAACTATATGGTGCATACCGACGAAAATGGAAATTTCAGTATAATGGCAGTACCTGATAATTACACACTTGTAGTTCATTATGGCAATAATTACTCCTCGCCAACCATCGTGAATATCTATCAGTGGAACACTACCAAGACTGAAGATATTAAACTGAAATATGCCTATACCCTCAATGGCGTGGTGTATTATCACAACAAACCCGTAGAGGGGGCTATTGTAAAAATAAAGAGTGAACTAATACCCCACACTGTTTATCTTATGGAAACGTCTTCAAAAGGCACCTTTATGGCGCATCTCTCGGGAGGAATATATTCTATATATGTAATCTATTCCACATCTACGGGTAAGGCCGTGTATTTCGATGACCTCAATGTCAATTCAAGCAGAGAAATGAAGATAAACCTTCAGGATGCAGTTATACTATCTGGGCAGATAAAGGATTATAAGAATATGACTGATGCGGAGGTCTCCATATTCTCAGGAGCAAAGTTCCTGAGGATCTTTGCTAACAATACAGGATACTTTGAAACCTATCTTCCTGCGGGACAATATAACATAGGAGTGGTAACATTCGATGATAAAAGTTACAAGCCATACTTTGCCAGGGCAAGTGTGTCACTTACCCAGGATATGTATATCACGGTAAATCTCCACAAAGCCTCCAACATTACGGGTATAGTTTATTGCGACTGCAATCACAATGGTCTGCAGAAAAATGAAACTCTCAAGAACGGCTTGGTATTCCTCAAGGATAGCCATGGATATTATGAAGTCAGAAATATCCCTCCAGATGGAAACTTCAAACTTGTAAGTAATATCAACTATGAAATCGAGGCACGTATCTATGGCTATTCTCTGTATCGGGTGAAGATTGTTAATGGAATCTATAATGTCCAAATGCTACCTAACTATGTCTATGTAAAGGGCACAGTTTATGTGGGTGGTATGAAAAATAACTATCCTGTTACCATGGTATTCAGAAGCAAGAATTATACAACAACGATTACCAATGTCTTGGATAGATATTCGTTACAACTTCCACCAGGTGATTACACCATACAGATAAAGGGAGAGAATAGAACATATGAGCCTGGTATCTTCCATTTACTTCTCCTCCCCGCTGAAGGGGAGATAACAAAAAATATAACCACCACTGCCAGAGCCCATATCCATGTGGTCTCCAATGCTCGAGATGTGATGTGGTTCCACGATGGGAAACAGGTGGCCATGGGCAAGGATGTGGTATTGGATGCGGGTATATACGTGGTGTATGCAAGCAACGGTAACAGTGCCAGTGTTACATCCTTAGAAATCGTGCATAATACCACAGTGGAAATACCCATTTATTCAGGAGCATGGGTACGTTTCCATGTGGAAAATGTAACCAGCATGTTGCCCGTGCAAATATATTCTGCAAACGGTAGTTTCGAGTGGAAACTTCCAACAATCTTCTTGCCTTGCGGCACATACTCCTTTGCTGTTGATGAGAAGACCCTGGAGGAAGGCATTTACTGGCATTATTACGCAGAGGTCACTCAGAAAATAACCTCGACCACGGATATAACCTTGAATGTTATTAAGAGCAAGGTCCTGTATAAGGTATATGGCCATGCAACGGTTTCTGGAGAATCAGTAACGAATGCAATTCTATACTTCGTCGCACTAGATAAGGGCAAGGCAAATGTCACCACCTATACCGATGCCGATGGCAATTTTGTAGCGTATATTACTCCTGGTAATTACTTACTCTACAGTTGGTATATTCTCGGTAATGCAAGATATGCATATCTTGGAAAGGTTAATGTTTCCACAGGGGAGATAAATCTAAATCTCAACTATCTACATGCTTATCTTGTTATGGGCTCTGTGTATCTAAAGGGTGAAAAGGTAACTGTGAATTTGCATATAAGTACTTCCTACGGCGACTTTGAAATAAGGGCAAATAAAATGTACATTCTGATTCTTCCGCCTGGAAATTATTCATTCTCAGCCCGTAAGATAGTTGAGGAATATGGACTCAAGGTGAGTTACACATTCTCTAAGGAAATAGATCTCAAAGGTAACAGGTATCTGGACATCAAAATGAATCGCAATAATGTACATCATGTAAGTTTGAAGGTAATTGCTGCCGATAACACTGCGGTTCCTGGAAGTAAGATTCATGCCCTTGTGAAACTTGCCAATACTGGAAACGCTAAAGAAGAAGTTACCCTAGAGAGTTTCTCTGGCTGGATTGTACAGGGCAATAATGAGTATACATTATATCCCAGCCAGTCCACAGAGGTGAGTGTGGATATTTCAGTACCGCTCAATGCCAAGGCAGGTAAGTATTCTGTGCATCTCCGGGCCAAGTATGGTGATATCACCGATGTATACTTCACGGTGAACGTAACTCAGAGATACAATACTACCTTCAATTATACCATAAACAGTTGGAACGGTAATATGCTAGTTTACAATCTCACAATCAATAATGGGGGTAATGGGGAAGTAACATATAATCTTACAGTACTCAATAATGAGGAACTCAGAGAGAAAGGCTGGAAAGCAGAGATTTATGTGAATGAAGAAATGAAAAATACCGTTACAATCGCTGCAGGAAATAAGAAGAGTGTGGAAATAAGGCTCTATGCGCTGGTGAAAAATCCCGGTACCTCCACGCCACTCAAACTCGAAGTGATTGGCGGAAGTGAAGTACATGTTCTCTCATTGCCGTTATCTCAGAGTGTGGTGAGTGTGAAGGCTGCGTACATAAGTGCTCCGGATGTAAGTAACTATACACAATTCACAATTCCTACGGACTGGTACTGGCTGTGGGGTATGATAGCAGTTCTATTTGGTGCAGTGTTTGTGATATGGAGGAGAAGAAAATGAGAACAGGGGCAGTATTAATTGGAATGCTTCTCTTTCTCTCAATCTTCGCTTTTGCAGATGTGCATGCAGACTCCATTGGAGGTGTGCATATTGAAGGCCCATCCGTAGCAGCCACAGAAACCACTGTGAAATATCATGTTCATGTGGATGCTCAGTTTGATGAGTACAAATGTGCCATGCTTGTGGGAGGTCAAAATCTAACTGGTGGAGAGCCACTGAATCAGGTTATAAAATCGAGCAAAACTGGAGATTTTGAGTTTGAGTTCAAAACCCCGAAGATTGCTCAGAAATTGTACATAAATTTCAAGATATACGGAATAACTGGAAAACATATTAAGATATTCCAGCGAACTATGACTCTGGATGTTGTAAAACCGTTTCCCATAAAGGTGGAAATAATGAACGTGCATAGTTATCCTGTTTACAATGTGGAACTCAGATTCTACTTAGATGGAATATACATAGGGAATACTACGGTTTCAAAGGTAGATGCTCATAGTAACAAAACTGTAGTTTACAGATGGATACCGGAGAATGTGGAGAATGGAAAACATAGTTTAAAGGTTGAAATAGAGAATCCGGGAATTACCTTTGGAAATGGTCAGAGCATGTATACAAGGCAGATCTATTATGGAACTCAGCCTACCTATAATTATATATTTTATTTGAGTATTGGCCTCCTCATCGTTCTTGCAATTCTTGTAACTCTGATGCTCCTTGGAAGAAAAAGTGCCAGAGCACCAACGGCGCCCAAATGGAAAAAATAAGTTATACACCCAATTTGCGAATATATTCAAGCCATCTCTTTTTTTCCTCAATATCTTCACTTTTTCTGAATTCTTTGAGAAATAGAATGATTCTTCGCAGAATAAGTGCAATATCTACCATATCCTCTGGAACATCTTCCATTTCCATTATCCTTCTTCTCAGTGCATCATAAATTTGCTGATATTTTATAATAAGTTTTTCCCTATCCTCGCATTCTAAAATTTCCTTCTTGACATTGTATTTCTCACCGTTAATCTTTAAGGTTTTAGGAATCTCCACGCTTAGCACATTTACGAGTGTGTCAATTTTCTTTATGGCTTCATCTCTCTTCATCCTTTCGCCTCATTTTTTCAATCGCCTCCCTCAGTGAGAGTTTGCCTAGGGCAACATCTTTGGCTAGAGTGCGTGATATGGTTATTTTTCCATTACTCTCTATTCTGCTTCTTCTCTGAAGTTCCCGTATATAGCCTTCCCTTATCACAGTATTGAGTTTATCCTGTATCCTTCTTCCCCGGGAGAATGCAATGGCCTTGGCGGATTCCACATCTTTATTCGTTATGGATTCGGAGGTATTACTTTCATCCACAAGTTCCACCCGGTAGGTGTCTATAAGAGTGTTAACTATTCTGTTTCGATTTACAATATCTCCATCTCCTATTCTTATTATTATATACTCGGGTTTGTAACCCTCGCTTATGGAATCTATATATCTCCGTACCTCCCAGAGATTACTGAGTTGTATCTCTTCCACAAAATATCCATCACCAACCACTGCAATTCCTGGTTTTGGTCCTGGATCTATACCCACAACGATTTTCTTAAATTTTCTCTTTCCGTAGGTATATGCCACTGCTTTCCTTGCACAGTTCTTAGGGATTTCACAGAAGATTATATTCCTGCCATGAAGCACATTGGAGATGACCAGTGGATACTTATCTATCTCGCTCTCACTTTGCAGAATTTCATACTTTATACCTCTCTTCTTGAGTTCTAGGGAGACTAGGTAGCCGAGTCTGAAATCATCCATAAAGATGCCAATCTTCACAGAAAATCCAAAAAAATAATGATATTTATAAATAGCGGAAAAAAGGTTATCTGAGCATGGGCATCCAGATACCCTTCTCCTTTGCGGTGCGAATTGCAATTTCGTACCCGGCATCTGCATGCCTTGCCACTCCCAGTCCCGGGTCGTTGGTTAGTACCCGCTCTAGTTTCTTTTGTGCCAGTTCAGTTCCATCGGCTACGATGACCATTCCTGCATGGAGTGAGTAGCCTATTCCTACGCCTCCTCCATGATGGAAGGAAACCCATGTGGCGCCACTGGCAACATTGAGCATAGCATTTAGAATAGGCCAGTCGGCGATTGCATCGCTTCCATCCTTCATCCTCTCAGTTTCACGATATGGTGAGGCAACGCTTCCGGTATCGTGATGATCGCGACCTATTGCTATGGGTGCATCCACCACACCCTCGCGAACTAACTCGTTGAATGCGAGACCTGCTTTCATTCTTTCTCCATAGGCAAGCCAGCATATTCTCGCTGGTAATCCCTGCCATTTCACATGCTTTTCCGCCTTGTCTATCCATTGCAGGAGATGTTTGTTATCTGGAAATAGTTTCTTTATAACCTTATCTGTTTCATATATATCCTCAGGATTGCCACTCAATGCTACCCATCTGAATGGGCCACTTCCCTCGGAAAATAAGGGACGTATGTACTCGGGCACATAACCGGGTATCTTGAATGCATCCTCTACACCTGCCTGTTTGGCCTGTGCCCTTATATTATTTCCATAGTCAAACACTTTTGCTCCATGCTCTTTGAACCACACCATGGCAGGTACATGTCTCCGTAGAGATTTACGCACCTCTTCCATGTACTTTTCCGGGTTGTTTTCCCTTAACTCTGCGGCCTCCTCTACAGTGTATCCTGCAGGTATGTACCCGTTCAATGGGTCATGCGCTGCAGTTTGGTCAGTGACTACATCAGGTACTATGCCACGTTTCACAAGTTCTGGATACACATCGGCTGCGTTGGCAAGTAGCCCTATGCTCAGTGGCCTACCCTCTTTAAGGGCCTCATCCTTCATCTTCAGGGCTTCGTTGAGATCATCTGTCCATGTATCAAGATACCCTCCTTTCAGACGACGCTCAATTGCCCACTTGTTAACTTCCACTATTATACCCACTCCATTATTCATAGTGATGGCCAGGGGCTGTGCACCGCCCATCTCTCCTAATCCCGAGGATAGAACCCATTTGCCTGTGAGGTCATGTTGCCCGAATTCCTTTCGGGCTACGCCGTACAGTGTTTCATATGTACCCTGGAGTATGCCCTGTGTACCTATATAAATCCAAGAGCCTGCAGTCATCTGTCCATACATTATTAAACCTCGTTCTTCAAGTTCTCTGAAATACTCCCATGTGGCCCATTTGGGTACCAGATTTGAGTTTGCAATCAACACACGGGGGGCCCATTCGTGAGTTTTGAAAACTGCCACAGGCTTTCCACTCTGCACCAGCAAAGTTTCATCAATCTCTAATTTTTTTAAGGTATTCACAATGGCATCGAAGGCCTCCCAGTTTCTTGCGGCTCTTCCTGTGCCACCATACACAATAAGATGTGCAGGGTCCTTTGCCACTTCGGGATCCAGATTATTCATAAGAAGTCTCAGAGGTGCCTCTGTTTGCCATGATTTTGCGTTTAATTTTGTGCCTCTTGGGGCTCTAATCTCTCGCATAGATAGAGATATGAAAACTAGAAATAAATAAGTTTTCATAAAAATCTTGAGCCTTACTCCTAAAAAGATATAAATTTAGGTACTATACAGGAGTGTGGATATTGAACAGCGAATTAAAGAACTCGAAGATGAGATTAAGAGGACGCAGTATAACAAGGCTACAGAGAAGCATATACTGCGATTAAAGGCTAGAATAGCCTATCTTAAAAAGGAACTGGAGGAGAAGAGAAAGAAACAGAGGGCACAGCGGAGTTCTCGCGGAGTAAAAAAATTTGGAGATGCCATGGTCTCCCTTATAGGCCCCCCCTCTGTGGGAAAAAGTTTACTCTTCAACAAACTCACCAATGCAAAGAGCGAAGTAGGTGACTATGCGTTTACCACGCTGGAGATATATCCTGGAATTATGAAATATAATGGTGCGGAGATACAACTGCTCGACATGCCGGGGTTGATAGAGGGTGCATCAAAGGGCCGTGGAAAGGGAAGAGAAATTCTAAGCGTGGCCCGAAATTCGGATTTGCTTCTTATTATGGTAGATGTTTTCAACCATAATTTGAATGCAATTATTGAAGAACTCTACAGTTTTGGGATAAGGATAAACCAAGATGTTCCCAAGGTGAGTATCAAGAGAAAGGATAAGGGCGGAATAAATGTTGCATCCACGATGCCGCTTTCCATGGATGAGGATACTATAAAATCTATTGTGAGAGAGTTTGGATATGTCAATGTTGATATTCTCATAAAGGAAGATATTACGCCAGAGAGACTTGTGGATTTCTTCGCTGGAAACAGGGTATATGTTCATGCAGTTCTAGTAATAAACAAGGTGGATCTTGTAGATAAGATATATCTGCAAAGTCTAAGAGATAAATTCTCTTCTTGGGAACCTGTTTTTATATCTGCCAAAACAGGGGAGGGTCTTGAGGAATTAAAGGAAAAAATATTTTACCATGCAGGATTAATTCGTGTTTATCTCAAACCCCAGAATGGCAATGTAGATTACAATGCTCCATTAATTCTCAAAAAAGGAGCGACTATTGAGGATATCTGCAAATCCATACATCGCGATTTTATTAAAAAATTTAGATATGCCATGGTGTGGGGTAACAGTGTCAAATTTCCTGGACAGCACGTGGGGCTAGAGCATCGTGTGGAAGATGAGGACATTGTACGTCTTGTTTTGAGAAGGTAATCACAGAAGATTCTCCCGCACAATTTTTATGGCATTGGGAATTGCTCTCTTCACTATAAATCCTCTTTCCATAATTATGTCCCTTATGAGAAGACTGGGCCTGAGATAGAATGTAACGTATGCAAGTTGCAGAAATTTTTGAATTTGCTTGGTTGTGAAATTTTTAAGTTTCATAACGGGATCCAAGGTTGTGAACTTGCGCCAATTCAGGGTGAGAAGAAGTTTGTGCCTCAGAGCATAATCCCATAATCTCGTTCCCGGATAGGGTGTGGCTACAGTAAACTGAGCGTAATGAACTCCAACCTTCTTTGAGAATTTGATGGTCTTCTTTATATCCTCCTTTGTCTCTTCCGGAAATCCGAGAATAAATGCACCAAGAGCCCTCAGTTTTGCCTCTCTTGCCTTTTTAACTGCTTGAATGGATTGCTCAGGTGTTATTCTCTTTCCTATAAAATCAAGTGTTTTCTGAGAGCCTGATTCTATGCCGAAGTAAACAGTGTGGCATCCGCCGTATTTAAGGGCTCTGGCTACTTCGGATGTGAATATATCCACACGGGAGGAAGCAGTCCATGAAATATCCAGACCCTCATCCTTTATCCTACGGGCTATTCTTATGGCCCTTGGTCTGTTAAGAGTGAAAGTATCGTCCAGAAATTCAATTTCCCTGCGTCCATACTCCTCTCTCAGGATTTTTAACTCCTCAATCACACGTGAATCGCTGTGTCCTCTCCACCGTTTTCCAAACTGTAGTGACGAGGAGCAGAATGCACAGTTAAATGGACAGCCGCGAGAGGTCATCACCGTTCCAAATTTCACACCATCTGCCTGATATTTGTCCATGGGAAGCAGGTCGTAGGATGGCAATGGAATTGTATCAACATCCTTTATAAGTGGTCTGGAGGGATTATTCTTTACCTTCCCATCCATATTTACACTTAATCCGAGAATATTTGATGTATCTTTGCTCTTTTCGAGGGCATCTACTAGTTCCTTGAAGGTTATCTCTCCCTCACCCCTAACCACAAAATCTATGCAGGGGCACTCTCGTATGGTAATTTCCGGAGTAAATGTCACATGGGGCCCACCCATCACAATTTTCACATTTTCGTTTATTCTCTTTGCAATCTTGGAAACAGCGTAAGCATCGGGTATCATGGAGGTAGTAGAGGTCACTCCAACAAGGTCGGGGTCATATCTCTTAATTATCTTTCTCACATCCTCATAGTTTAGATCCTCGGCTAGAGAATCCACTATCTTAACATCATGTTCATCTCTTACCATGGATGCAAGATATGCAAGGCCTAGGGGTGGTCCTGTGGTGCCCACTATGGCCTTTATAGCGCTTACGGTTGGTGGGGAAATGAGAAGTATTTTCATAGGCATATCACCCTACTTGGAAAGTACGGGCTCTATACTCCATTTTTTAACCAATTCATCCCAATCCTTCTGCATAATTATGCATCCAGGATCAGGACCGAGGAGGTCTCCATGGTATGCATAGGCCCTTGCTCTGCAACCTCCACACACATATCTGAATGGACAGGTATGACACGCGTAATCCTTTGCATCCCTATCTCTCAGAGCATTTAGAATGGGGCTGTTCTTCCAGACATTCACAAATCCGTCCTTGATCACGTTGCCTACCTTTACCGGTATGAAAACACAGGGCTGGATATCTCCGTTATGCTCTATGGAGCAATAGATGCGACCTGCACCGCAGCCTCCTATAAACTCTGTAAGGGCTTTGGATGCGCCTCCAAACTCCGCCGGTAACTCCATCTCCGCAAAATGAGTGGGTGAGACCTTTCCACCTTTCTTCTCCTCCATGGCTGTTAGTGATATACGAGAATATGCGGGGCATGTGGAGAATATCTGCAGGTCACCCTTCTGCCATTCCTCATAGAGCAGTTTCATAAGGTCCTCCCTCTCCTTAGGGGTAAGGTCATCCTTCACTATATTCTTTCCTCTACCTGTGGGTATGAAATTGAAAACGATAAAACGATCCACTTTAAGGTCCCGAGCAAGTTTTATCATTTCTGGTATAGTATCAAGATTGTGATGTGTTGCTGTGGTTGCGATGCCCACACTCAAACCTGCCTTTTTGGCATTTTTAATGCCTCTGAGAGCGGCATCAAAGGCTCCTCGTACACCTCTAAATTCATCGTGCACTTCGGGATTGGGGCCATCCAAACTTATCTCTGCGTATCTTATCCCTACCTCTCTCAATTTGTTGGCAATGTTCTCGCTTATCAGCGTGCCATTGGTGGCAATGGTGAGATAGAAACCCTTTGTGCTGGCGTATTTTGCAACCTTCCAGAAGTCCTTGTTGGTGAGGGGTTCTCCACCCGAGAATGATACGGCAGCAACTCCCGCCTCATCCAACTGGTCCACCACGTTATACTTTTCCTCCAAGGTCAACTCATCTGGAGCTGGATACGGTGTAGCATTGGCGTAACAGTGCTTACATCGTAGATTGCATTGTTTTGTAAAATCCCAGACGACCATAAACGGTGCAATTAATCTTTGAGGTTTGGTTATGCCATATTCCGCAATGCTTCTAACAATCACGGCGAAGGCTTTTCTCATATATGGATCTTTTAAAAACTTCTTTACCGCTTCGGGAGAAGCACCGAATTTCTCTGCGCCCCTCTCAATTGCCTCACCCACTACCTTGGCATGCACTCTCTCTCCCAAACCCTTGGGCTCCTCCACTCCCGCATAGATGGCAAAGGATCTCTCTATTTTCTTTACCTCTGTTAAATTTTTGAGAATGTATTTCACAAATTTGTTATCCATTACTTTGTGCAGGTATTCTATTATCTCACCTTCATCAAACTCATTTTTTTTATCCATTTTCACACCTCCATATCTAATTTTCCTAAATATTCTATGGCTTCCTCCAGATGTTCTTTAAATTCTTCATTCTCCATGTCAATCTTATCAAGACACTCTTTTACTTCGGTAAGTAGACGGCGTACCATGGCTCTCTCTCTTCGAAGTATCTGGATCAGGTCTATGACTGCAGAATATTCATAGCATTTATTCGTCTTACTTCTCTCCACAAGCCCATATCTTATGAGTTTGTTGAGTTCGTTAACCACAGAAGAATAGGCTCTTCCTATGATCTCTGCAAGGTCCTTTGCAGTCATCTGTTTGCGTGACAGTGCGAGTAATGCATAAATGGCAGCCTCAGTGTCGTTGAATCCCCAATGTGTCATAACGCGTTTTAGGGATTCAAATGCTCTTGTATTTATCAAATTTTCCATAATTATGAGAATTACGATAATCTATATAAACATTGCCCCCAAATTACCTTTCTATAGGGTTTTTTATTTCAAATCCTCCTGCCTACCCCC
>WALG01000129.1 GCA_015522955.1 DHVE2 group archaeon | reverse complement strand
ATTCATGCCCATGGAGATAATATGGACAAACTGCATTACGCAGAGATGTTTCCCAAAAGATTTGGCACAACCCAGATTGAGCCCCTGTGGAATGTCTATAACTTTGGAGGGTTCACCGATGGAGACCGCTGTGTCTTTCTGGCTGCTCATTTTGGGGCTGAAATTCATCTGGTTGGCTTTGATTTTGAAAATCCTACACCTAAAACAGGAAAGAGCATGGAATTAAAAAGAAAAAAACTCAAATGGGCAAAGAAATTGATTAAAATTCTCGAAAAAGAAGGTGCTAAAATAGTGTGGGAAGGAGGAAAGAAATGATAATTTTAGACCCAAAGTTAGCCACTATTCTCAGTGCGTTTCTTCTCATATATATAGGGATAGTGGTGGAAAAATACTATGTGAGTTGGAGCAGTGTTTATGCTAATACTTTGAGTTTTCTCATCTTGCTTGGTTCTATAGACATAAATGAATATGTATTTCTATTTCTTCTTGCTTACACTGCACTGGGATATATCTCTGTGAAGTTCCGGTGGAAACGTATATTCCCTCTGTTTGGATGTAAAACATACGGCGCCCTAGTTCTTGTACTTACCTTGGGCTCAGAGGGATACTTTTTTGGGATATACACAGTTACATCGGTTCTCATCTCCTGGATACTGGTTGCGGTTATTGTGCATTTTATAGGCCATCTATACATCAAATACTCACGCAGGAGGAAGAGCAAAAAATGGTGAGAAAAATTCTCAACGAATACAAATGGCGTGAAGACAGAGATTTCTCAAAGATAGAGGTGCACTATATAGATAGACTATCACCCAGAGGCTATGAGATTCTGAGTGGTGACGACATCGTTGACCTGGGAAGCAAATTTATATTCACCCAGAATGGAGGGATGATACCATATCATAGAGTTTTGCGGATACTCTATGCAGGAGATATCATTTACGAGAAAACTCGTGGACATCCTGATAAACATACCACATAACAATGGAAGTAAATGTGCCCACCAAAGTTCCGGTCACAATCCTGGTGAAATTTGTACTTTCATAGGAGGTAAGCAGTTGTACTCCACCATCCAAGGCGAGAGGGATAATAACCAGGAGATAAAATCCTAGACCTATTCTCACACGAAATAAGGCGCCTATAAACGCTCCAAATGCCAAGCCAAGAAAAATTCCCGTACAGCGAGAGCAGTATGGCATTTGATTTCCCCCCACAAAAAACGAACGGTCGGCATGCTGGTGGCACATAACATCCCCAGAGAGATACACATATCTTGCCAGAATATTATGTACATGAGTGTTTATGTAGGGTGTATTGTCAGTCACACTAACCTTGCCGCTATTTCCAAGATAAATAGTTCCCGGTGGTTGAGTTAGGGGAGAGAGAAAAAGTAGAAGAACCCAGATGAAGAGAAAAACGAATGGTATAAATGCCAGAAAGCCTGTTTTCCTCTTTCTAATGTCCACCGTGAATGCTTCCAATAACTGTTCCCTCGAAATCCTCATTGTTTATCACCCTCTCCAGATTTCTGAGGTCTTTGCCAATCGCGTATATCTCTATGCCACTTCTCTCAGCAATTTTTAGAGATAGAAGGTCAAATGGGAGATTCAGGCCTGCATTCATCTTGCGATTTAGAAACATTTTTTCTGCATTTTCAAAACTTATCCTATGAAGAATTTCTGCATCCTCATATTTATGCGGATCCTTGTCATATATTCCACCCACTGAAGTCATATTTATTACTCTTTTCTCACCAATTCTCTCTGCGAGAAGAAGCGATACTCCATCTGTGGTGTGCCCAGGCTCTGTACCTCCGAGAAGTACCACGTTGTAACTGCGTCCTGCTATATAGGCTTCCTCAATGCTTTCCGCAACACGTGGGTACGAGTATTCTCCAAGTAAAAGAGATGCATTTAATCTGGTAGACATTATACCTATTTTATCTAGTATGTACTGGTCAAGACCCATCCTGAATCCAGCCTGAATGTACTTCCTTGCAATTCTTCCTCCACCCACTACTATGTAGAATTTCACTCTCTTTGATTTCTCCTGCAGGAAGTGACGGAATGTTGTGAGATAATTGGCATTTATTTCATCACCTGCTATAATTGAGCCGCCTAATGATATTACTACCATACCCAAGATTATTAATTCACCCTATTAAAAACTTCCTGATTGGGCACAAAATGAAATGCATAATACTGGCAACGAAAATTTAATATCCCTGAGGAGTATCTTTACTTTATGAATGTGCCTCCTGAAATTCAAGAGTTTCTTAATAGGGACGGAGTAATTCTTCTCATTCGTGGCTTACCCGGCACCGGTAAAACAATTTTTGCCCTTAGTCTTCTCAACTCCCGAGATGACTGTGCTTATATTACCACATCAAAGGTTCTAAGGGATATTAACAGAAACTTTTCGTGGGTTGGAGAAACTGCAAAAAAGAAGATCTTTGTTATTGATGAGAAATATGGATATGAGGAAGCCTCCCAATTTAAGAACATATTCTATCTCCTCCCCACCTCCTTCAGGCATGTACTCAACAAGGTGGAGAAAGGAGAGATTAAAACAGTGATTTTAGACAGTTGGCATACCATATTGCAAGAACTCAAATACAAGGAGATTGAGGAAAGGGAGAGAAAAGAGATTTATGACCCTGAAAGATTCTTTCTAAATCTCATCAAATTATCTGATCTTGGATTGAATATAATAATAACCAAGGAAGGTACGGAGGAGGACCCCATCTCCTATGTGGCTGACGGGGTACTTACACTTCATAAGCATATAGAAAACGGGCGCATGCAACGTGGTCTCACAATAGAGAAATTGAGGGGGATGAGAATTGAGAAGCCCGAGTATGTCATCTCTCTTAAAGACGGTAGAGCGAACACTCTCCGTTCCTCATCGTTTGAGCATCCTCGAAATCTCAAGGAATTCAAGGGTATACCCATAAAAATGGGGGGTGGGATTCCTTCAGCGGTATTCGATGATATAATAAAATTTAGACGTGGCTACACAATATTCTATGATTTTGAAGAGTATGTACCAAGAGAATACCATCTAACCATTATAATGTCCACACTGGTAAATTTTCTTAAAAATGAAAAGTCTGGGGTAATAATACCACCAAACGATATGGATAGCAGTGAAATCAAGTATCAAATTTATCTCTTCTCACTTGAAAAACAACTCGGAAATCTCAGAGTAATCTACAATGAGCGTGAACTGGAAAATTTTGTCCAGTATGTAGATTTCTCAAATGAGAAGAGTATAGCAGAAATTGTAGAGAAATATCTTGATGAAAGCCATACACCTCTAGTAATCTTGGGCTACGACAGGCTCTACAGTTACTTAAATAGTAATCAGATTATGCAACTCCTGGATTACTTAAGGAACGAGATAAGAAAGAGAAGTGGAATCTTGATAATAAGTGGTAAAGTATCGGATAAGGAAATTAAGAGGTTTTGTGCGGGTTTCTCAGACATTTACATTAAATTCAACAATGTGGATGGAGATGTGATTATGTATGGCATAAAGCCCTGGACCGCCACTTATCATCTAGATCTGCATACCAAGGAAGGATATCCAAAAATCAAGTTGGAGGAGATCCTATGAAGAAGATTATGCTTGTTGATGACTCGGAACTGTTTTACAACTTCATAAGGGAGGTGCTAAAGAGAGAAAAGATTGAAATTGAGTGGGCCCGCAGCGGGAAAGAGGCCATGGAGAAATATAGAAGTGTGCGTCCAGATCTTGTGATGGTAGACATCATCCTTTCGGATATGAACGGTGTGGATTTGATCGAGAAATTGAAGAAAGAAGATAGAGACGCAAAAATAGTTGTAATAAGTGGTCTCGATAAAGATTATGTAATAGAGGATGCTCTGAATGCTGGAGCACTGGACTACATAGTTAAAAATGTGCCAGTACAGGAGTTTAGAAAAAAAGTGCTTGGATACCTTAACTACAACTGATTAAAACTCCTCTGCTGGGCATTTGCCCATGCAATCCAGGCAATGGATGCATTTCTCTTCCTCTATTTTTATTCCCTCCTCGAGTTTAAGGGCTCCCACAGGACATCTTGCTAGACAGATGCCACAACTTACACATTCTTGGGAGCGTATGAGCAGGGATCTTGCCTCTTTTAGAAACGAATCATGAATTTCCAGATGCTTTTCCCATCTCCACGAACCTGGAGGAAGAGCCCACAGCATATTTCTCGCTCTCGCCTCATCAATTTCTTTGGAGAATTTTACAGTTTTCCATTCCTCGCCATTGAATTCAATTTGCAATTTTTCACGCTTTGCCTTTATCCCTCCTGCCCATTTAGGTGGATTCTTCCATCTCCATGAAGACTCACTCCACTCTTCCGGTATACCGTGCATCTTCGCATATTCCTTCAAATAGTAAAACCATTCATTTATCTGCGGATAATAGTGACGTATAATCTCAAAATCTGCAAGGTCAGAGGAGGGGCATAGGTAACACCCTATTCTCGTTAAACCCCTAAGATACCACGGATTTATTGGGGCTTTTTTCCATAGAATGTAGAGCCATATTTCCAGCGACGTCCAGTTCTGAATGGGGCTTGCCGAAACCTGATTGGGAACCCACTCATTTTTCCATACACTCCCTTTTCTCATACGTTCAAAACTTTCGTATCTTCTCTGACCTATAAGCGTGAGAAGCCCATTTTTGTACTTTTCCAGAATGAATCTTGTTGTGGGACCGAGTTTGCAGACCTTGCAGCACCATCTATAATCCCTTCCCGGTGGCCCAAAATGCTCCAGATACTTGAAAAAGGCGTCACCTGCCTCTATTCTTTCCACATCGATTCCATATTCTTTTTCTATCTGTGCAATATATTCCACGGTTTCGGGCAGTTCTATGCCTGTGTTGAGAAAGAATGTCGTGAATGGCAGCCCGCTATCAAGCGCGAGAAGCAGGGTAACAAGGGAATCTTTACCACCGCTGAACGATACCGCAAGGGGAAGAGACGCATACTCTTCTTTTATTCGTTTGATGAACTCCACTCCCTTCCTCTCCAGATTTTCCAGATGCCTATGATTCGCCTCAACTACCTTTTCAACAGTCGGTTCCTCTTTTTTCTCCCATGTACCGTAGTTACTGTATCTTATTTTCACTGCCACTCCCCGATTAAATTCTTTCATTTCCTCTGCATTCATCTTTGCTGTGCCTACTGCAAATGCATGTCCCTCGGGGTCACGCACTATTACCTCATCGCCTTTCTTTATCTCCCCGTGAAAATCGAGAACTCCTGGAACCATGAGGTTGTATCCTTGGAGTACGGGTTCAACGGCACCCTTATCTGCGATGACCCAGCCTTTTTTGATGCAATCATTCAAAAGATATGCGCCCTTCATTCTCAGGGAGAGCATAAAATCCCGTTTGGAGAGGTCATATCTCAGATTTCCAATCACATGGCCATGGATTATTATCTCGTCCATTCTATCGTAATGCGGTATACGGTTGAAAAGCACAAAACTTTTCTGTAACTTGCATCCAAACTGACGCTGAAGTGCTGAGTTTAAAATCTTTAAATCTCCTTCAAACCCTATACGCACCTCTCCGGGCGGAGTAATCTTCACCTTTCTACCTTTTTCACCGCATATCCCACATCTAGGCGCCACGAGTGGCACATTGCAATGGTCACACCAGTGTAGAGATACTTTACCAAGATATACCGCCTTTCCCATTTACACCACTATATTCAGAGCCTCCTTTCTCACAATCTCCACCATTTCTCGAAGCGCTTTAAGTTCGTTGGCTATCTGTAAGACCTTCTCACGTGTGCCATCTTGAAGCATTGCTCCTCTTTTTGTGGCTCTTATCAAACCTGCCTGTTCTAGTGTGGATAGGGAATTTCTTATCTCGTGGGGTGGCATCTCAAGCATCCGTGAGAGTCTTGTTATCCCTATGGGCTGATTTTCTGCCACGGCTTTTAAGACTCGTATATGCCGGGCGACCAGTTCCACTTCGTCATATATCCGGTGAGTAAGTATGCTCATTGCGCATTTGATATGCACGAAACCTAAAAAAAGTTTTGACAAAAGAAATATATTCTAAGAAATCATTGATTCTTATGGATAGGCTAAGATTTGGACCTCCTCAATGCATGGAAAGAGTTTAAAATAAAGGGTGTTGTAATCTCGGAGAGTCCAAATTTGGAAGGGGATACTATGCCCCTCAAAAAAGTATATAAAGAAATGCAGGGTTAATTCTTTTTGACCTTGTAGACTACATCTATGATTGTTCCATCGCGCCAGAGAATGGCGGCTATTATATCATCGGTAGTTTTCGGTTCTTGAGGTTTGCCACATATTTTATATGCCTTCTTTTGCAAATCTTGGATATCCCATATTGGGACCTTTGAGCCACGCATTGCCTCTACTATATCGTCCCTCTTTGGATTTATGGCAATTCCATATTCTGTCACAACAACATCAACTACTTCTCCAGGCGTGGTCACTGTTGTAACTCTCTCACGAACCACAGGAACCCGGTATCTGTATAAGGGTACTGTGATTATTGTCAGTGCTGAGCCAGCAGCAACCTCTTGATGACCTCCGATGCCATGGAGTAGCAAACCATCACTATGGGTGTTCACATTAACGTTAAAATCAATATCTACCTCTGTTGCTCCAAGAACTCCAGCATCAAGCATATTTACTATACCTCCTGAAGAGTAAGGATTGCCATACATCGCCAGGGGAGTCTCAATGTGATTTGAGTCTTCCTTAAGAGATTTCACGGCGTCGAGGTCAAAAGCCTGACCATCAAGCACCACATCCACAAGTCCTTCGTGGAGCATGTCTACAACATACTTGGTCACACCACCATTTATAAAGGATGCCTTAATTCCACGCTTACGCATTAGGTCACCAAGGAATTTTGTCACAGCAAGAGAGATTCCTCCAGCACCCGCTTGGAACGAGAATCCTGGTTTCAATGCAACCTTATCTATAACTTCCAGTGCATACCTTGCAATTTTGAGCCTGGAAGGTGAGGTTGTGATTCTAAGTGTTCCGGACATTATGCCCTTGGGATCACCTATTTTATCAATGGGAACCACATAATCCACATTATGCTGATATATACTGATGGGATATGCAGGATACGGCACAAGATGGTCTGTAATTGCGACCACATGGTCTGCATAACACGCATCCACCATACCATACGCCAGAGGACCACATGCAGATGGGCCATCTACGCCATTTAGATTTCCATACTGATCCGCTGTTGGGGCCGCAATAAATGCGACATCTATATGAACTTCTCCACTCTCAACAGCCCTCACACGGCCACTATGAGATCTTAACACTGCAGTCTCGCGCATTGCTCCATAACTGACGGCTTCACCTACAGGACCATTCATGCTACCTTCTATTCTTCTTATGGTACCATCCTTGAGCATAAGCGCTAAAGGTTCATGTACAGGAAAAAGTGCTGTGGGAAATAAACGAATATCTTTGAACCCCATGCGGCGTATGGTCTCCATCACCATATTCACAACAAAATCTCCATTGCGTAGATGATGATGAAAACTCACCGTCATTCCATCCTCCAATCCAACCTTTTTTATAACCTCCTCCAAAGAGTTTACTATTTTGCTCCTTCCCTTGGGGGTCATCCGGATAAGTGAGCCTGCGCGTCTTCCCTCCGGAGGAGTTTTTCCATCCCCTGCAAATGGCTTGAATTTTACTTCATTTATCTCACTAGGAACCTCACGGCCTACTGCATTTATCGACATTTATTCCACCTCCGCAAACTGAAGAATCTTTCTTGCACGTTCCACCACAGGCGGGTCAATCATTCTGCCATTGAGCGATATAACCGCTTTTCCATTTCTCTCAGCCTCCTTGGCTGCCTCAATTATTTTTCTTGCCTCTTCTATCTCATCATCCGTAGGCCTAAATGCTTGATGAACGATTTCAATCTGATTGGGATGTATTACGCCTATCCCATCGAATCCCATGTACCTTGCTCTCTGGGCATACTCGAACAATCCTTGTTCATCCCTTATGTTGCTGTAGACGGTGTCCAGGGCCTGTTTTTTGTTGGCCTTGGCAGCGAATACGATTTCAGCGCGTACTTGGTCTAATATAAGGGCTTTTTTTCTAGGAATCCCTAGATCTGCAGTTAAATCCTCCCCTCCCCAAGCCAGTGCTGCAACCCGAGGATGGCTTGCTATCTCTCTCGCATTGACCAGACCACGAACTGTCTCGATTATAGGTACAACCTCTCTTCTCTCCAGTCCGTTTTCATCTTCGATTATACTCATTTCTGCATCTACCATTTCCATATCTTCATAACTCTCAACCTTGGGTAAGTTTATGACTTCACAGTAAGGAAGTACCTCTCGAAGGTCTTTTTTCCAGTAGGGTGTAGTGATTCCGTTGATGCGAACCCACTTTTCACTCTTTCCAAAATCAATATTCTGGAGAGAGTATTTAACTAGAATCCGAGCATCAAATTTATGTGTTACGGGTACAGAATCTTCTAAGTCAAGAATAACGGCATCCGCATTGTATAACCCAACATTTTCCATCAGATGAGGGTTGTTACCGGGCACATATAAACGGGTTCTGCGTAGTTTCATGGTTCCTCCCCTCCTGTGAACTTGCGTATGGCAGCCTCCAATCTTGCTCTTAGAACCCAGTCCAGTGCTCCATAATCTTTAACGATGATTTTTGCCACAAAGTCCGCTGTTTCTTCCTCCACGGTTTTTTTTATAGATTCTCCATAAATAGCCATTATTTTGCTTTCTACTATAATTTCTCTCTGTTTCGATGACTCTATAATCACTAGAGCGTCTCCCTTTTCCTGTGTGCCTGCTTCTATCATAATTAAAGTATGGAGATAGTATATAAAAAGGTTCTCAGTTAAATTTGTAATCTCCATGAGAAATAAAAATGGGTTTTTAAATATTCAATGTACTTCAAAATTTCTATTTAGTATATTTCTCTATATTTTCTTGGCTAGAATCAGACTATGGTGGGATTGAAAGAAAGTGCTTAGGTGAAATCAGCTCATTGAACTAAGTAAGTAAAAAATAAAAAACGAAAAACTATATTTACTAAAACGTGACATCTACTGAGGTGAGAGGGGGTGAGGGGTATAAGAGCCATTGTAGTATGGCATCTTTGAAGCAATTGGTGAGACTTCTTAAGTAGGAAATGCACCCTTCCTTATATTGGGAATCGCCATGGGCGCAATGTTTTATTATGGTGGTATAACCATAATAAAGAACGCCCTCACGGTGGGTGAGCTGGTTGCATTCCTCACCTATATGCTCCCTATGACCTGGCCACTCTGTGCCTTGGGGTTCATCATAGGGGATATTCAGAGGAGTCTTGCAGATGCTTCCAGGCTCTTTGAGGTGATAGATTATTTGCCTCAAAGCGTGGATGCACCTGATGCCATAGAGTTTAAAAATCCCAGGGGAGAGGTGGAGTTCAGGGATGACCCCAGAACGGATATGCTTGTTCAGGATGCTATGCTGAAACTGATGGAGGGAAGAACGAGCATAATAATCGCCCGCCGTCTCTCAATTGTGCACTATGTGGATAAGGTTGTGGTTATCGAGAATGGAGAAATAGTGGAAGAAGGGAGTCCCGAAACTCTTCTTGGTAGAGAAGGTTATCTCCACAGGCTCTATGCATCACAGATGAAAGAGGCCTAATACTCCATCCCCTTATTGCTTGATATGGTCATCAAAGTTTGGCGTTATTGCAGAAAGCAAATTCATTGTAAACTTATGTGGCTATGAATTCCTGATAGTACTCGTCCAGTAATTTTCGTACGGTCTGACCAATCTTGAAATAATCAACCTCTCGCAGGTTGGCCAGTGAAACTCTCACAGATGGATGCTTAACCTCAAAGTTTCTGGCCGGGAGCAGAACAACCTGCGCTTCTTTAGCCAGGCGCATGAGGAACTCTCCAGAAGCAAGTCTCTCAATAAACCAATCTGCAAATTCCCTGCCGTACAGTTTTTCGCCTATAACCTCAGCGTCTATGAGTGTATAGTAATACACGCCGTGGGGCTCCTCCGGAACTTCAATACCCAGGCCCCGATAAAGTGCCTTGTATCTGCGTCTTAAAACACGCTTGGCAGCCTTTTTGTATCTTCCCTCCTCGTCCATCAGAGCGTAAAGAGCAAAGAGAACCATCTGCACCTGCTGTGGGGTAGATAGCCCTGCAGTATGCCTAAGAGCCACGTTTCTACTGTCAGCCACGAGCCTGTCTATGAACTTCAGTTCTCGAGGATCTGGGCTTATTGGAGAATACCGTTCCTCCAGTTCTTTATGTATGTTCTCTGGTAGTTCCTGAATCAATCTATCCACAACGTTATCCTCGTGTAGAGCAATGACTCCCAGACGCCATCCAGTCGCTCCAAAGTACTTGGAGAAAGAATATACCAGTATGGTGTTGTGGGGACATACAGCATAAACGGACTTGAAACCATCGGCAAAGGTGGCATAGACATCGTCTGTTACAATGATCAAATCTTGTCTCTCAGTTTCTACAATTTCTTTTATTCTTGTCAGGATCTCGTTGTTAAGTTTTACAGATGTTGGATTTCCTGGGTTTACCAAGAAAAACGCCTTCACCTCTGGATCCAGCAATTTCTCAAGTTCGTCATCAGAAATCTGGTACCCATTCTCAGGATCAGCCACTACCTCTACCTCCTCCATGCGATAGGTATCCAGTTTGGGAATCTCCAGATACGGGGTGAAAATAGGAACAGATAATGCAATTTTATCTCCCTTATTCAGAATCTTGTTTGCCTGAAGAGATTCAAAAAGGTAGGCCATTGCAGCCGTACCACCTTCTACGGCGAATAATTGTGTCTCTCCCAGTAAATCATGTCCAGCACCCATCTCCCGCAGCAAATATCTCACCACAATCTTCTCGCTCAGCGGGAGCATCCTGGGGGGTGAGGGGTAATTGCAACCGAGATATCCTTGAACCATCTCGTGAAGAAAATCTCCAGCATCAAGTCCCAGATGGTCCTTTACGTAACTCACGGCAGCATTTAGAAACCGGGCACCCCTGGCATCCCAGTGATTTCTCACAAATATCTCAAACCTGGCCTCTATGCCCTTACGGTCGCTATGTCCACCTATAATCTCCATGTATCCAAAATGTCGCTCTGCCTCACTCAGTGCAAACAATCCCAGTTGGGAGAAACCATAACGAGGTATAAGCGATAGAAAATTGGGGTTTCCTCTGCCCGCATTAAGCATCATTTTCTGTGAAGGTCTGCTCGCAAGTTTAATTAAAAAATCTCTAACCTCGAAAGGGCTGAGTTCCTCAAAGTTGAGTATCTCTTCTGTCTCCATTTTCATCACCTTAATTACCAACTTATATCAAATAAGGATTGTTATATAACGGAGAGGCACTATATAAAACCATCTGGGCACAAAACTTATCTCCTTTTTGTGCGAGCAGAAATCGTTGCAGTTTAAAACCGTTTATTGAACCTGATTAAAGTTAGTTAAGGAATTGCGTACACCATGGGCATCCACTGTGTAGCAATTTTAAGGTAAGGTACAAAGTTTGTGGTATACACGCCTCCCAGTACTTTTTAAATCTTTAACATGCGTGGCAGAATTGCTAACTGTGTTCTCCATACCACTAGGTTTTTCTTTAAGTTGTTTTTCAAGAATT
>WALG01000128.1 GCA_015522955.1 DHVE2 group archaeon | reverse complement strand
GAATAAATATAATGAAAAGAAGGTTAAGAGGGATTATGTAGGTTATACTAAATGCGAGTACGAGCGTAATAACAAAATCTATCAAATCTGCAACAATTCTCCGTGCCCACAACCTTCTCAAGGAGGAGTCATACTCCATAATGTCAAACCCAGTCTGCATGTAATGGAATAATGCAAATATGCAAATAAGGTTTTTGATTATATTTTTTCGTATCTCTTAATTTTTTGTTCATTGTTTGAAAAGTTCATATTGCCCATACAGGGGGCATTATGTCTTCCAAGAAAAAAGAGGAGCATAAAAGGTATATCTCCATGAGCCACAAGGATGAGAATTGGGCACATTCATTATGTGCGGAGAAAGGTTTATCTCGTAAGGAACTATAGGGTGTAAACGTGGAACTCAGAAGGAAAATTTTAGAGGAACTTATGAAACGCAATATACTTGTGGAGCCCGATGTTTTGGAGTATATAATCAAAAGAGGAGGTTTATCGTACCTCCCCAGTTTTGTAGAGAAGTACGGCTCCCTAGGCGTCGTCTCCATTTCTGAAATTGAGCCCAAGGTACCTGGCTCCTCATTACCAAAGGAGAATGTGGAGACTAAGCCTGTGGAAAAGAGCAACATGACAAAGCCAGAAAGTTATGAGTACGATTGGGATTTTAAGGTTTTATATACAGCCACTGATATGCAAATAAATGGAGGAGGAGTGGAGGATTTCAGACAACTTTTCCTGGATAGATACCATCGTCTCTCTAGAATTGTAAGAAAAAATCAGGAGATGCGGGGGGTTGCAAATATCTCACAGTTAGATAAGGGAGAGGTAAAAATAATAGGTATGGTAGATGAAGTGCGGGTAACTTCCCGGGGCGGATTGATATTCACTCTGGAGGACCCTACAGGAAGGGTAGATTGCTACTATCCCGAGGGTGGTTTCCTGCTCCATGATGAAGTGGTGGGAGTGGTGGGAACCTATAATCCAGATACCAATAGAATCTATGTTAGAGATATAGTAAGACCCGGGGTTCCAATCTTTAAAAGAGAACGCCGCATTGAAGAAAACATAGGGGCTGTCATAATATCGGATACCCATGTGGGTAGCAAGATGTTTCTAAAAAAGCGATGGAATAAATTCATCGAGTGGCTCAAAAGTGGAAAAAATGGGGCAGAGACTGTGAAATACCTTCTTATTGGCGGTGATGTGGTAGATGGTATAGGTATCTATCCTAATCAGGAAGAGGAACTGGAGATTACAGATATCTATGCACAATATGAGACCTTCGCCCAATATCTGGAGAGTTTGCCGGATTACATAAAGGTCATAATCATTCCCGGCAACCATGACATTGTACGCAATACGGAGCCACAGCCTGCCCTTCCAACGGAGATTCAAAAGATGTTCAATGGAAATGTAGAGTTTTTACCCAATCCCTCACTTTTTATTCTCCATGGTTACAGATTCTTGATGTATCATGGCACAAGTCTTAACGATTTAGTGGAACTTATCCCCGGAATGAACTATCAGAGAATTGGAGATATTATGAAATATATGCTGGAGATGCGTCATTTAGCCCCAGTGTATGGAAGCAAGGTTTCATTTGCTCCATTACCACGGGATTTTATGTGCATGGATGTGGTACCTGATGTATTCATCACAGGTCATGTGCACGCTTTTACCTACGACAAATACAAAAACGTGCATATAATTAATGCGTCATGCTGGCAAGCGCAGACAAAATATCAGAAGATGATGAATTTCAACCCCGAGCCGGGAAAAGTTGCGCTCATAAATTTTCATACGGACCAGGTCAAAATATTATCTTTCTGATATCCCAAGCACTGGCCTTGTTTACTATCTCATAGGGCGTCATAAATCTGCGAAATACTACAACTCTCGCTTTTTTGCCCACCTTATTATCCTCAATGCCCAGTATTTTGCGGGGGTTTACCGTGGCCATTTTCAATATCTCCAAGGGTTCCACATGCCCGAAGATTTTGGATATTTTATATGCTACCTCCATTTCTCGAAACATCGAGGGAAGGGATAGCATCCCATTATCCGTGCCCAAGGCAAGTAGAAGACCATGTTTCAGTAACCTAGGTATATTGGGCATCTTTCCGAAAAAGAGATTGCTGCGAGGAGTAATTACCACAGGCACACCTTTCTCTTTCACCTTCTCCAAGTCCTCATCGGTGGCCTCCAAGAGATGCACAAGAAAATCAGGATTCAGAGAGAGTATAAAATCAATATCTTCCCTTATCCGTTCAGAGGCATGCAACGCAAATTTCATATTGTTATCTCTAACTCTCAGGGCCATCCCCCGGATATGCGCCTTTGGATAATCTGAAACGCTGCTTAGCCCCACACCCTGAGCATCGGGGTGAATTACCCTGCCAAATATTACAGGTTTGATTCTGAATCCTTTAGATGCTTTAATTAGTAGTTCTATGCCCTCTTCATCACCCTCCCTGAAATCCACAAAATGGGAGATTCCCTCCTTCTCCATAAATTTCATGGCTCTTCGCATGCCCTTGTAGACCATGCCGCAATTCTTCAAAATTCTGTATTTAAACCCCCCCGGACCCACAATTTCCGCTATTCCGCCTAAAGGCTCCTCTCCCGTGTAAAAATCCCCTATGTGGGTGTGCATATTGATAAATGTGGGAATCACTGTACCACGCAAATCATAATCTCGCTCTTCCATCCAGATATGTTCAATTTTCCCATCTTTTATTTCCAGAGTACCCGTGAAGAAATCATCCCACAGGAAGATATTCCCGTAGATTCTCATAATTTAGGTAATATGAGAGAAAGATTAAAAGGTTTGGGACTTGAACGTGATTTTACATATATTGAAGCACAAATAAGAATGCACTGCCCACCACCAGCGTGGCTATGCCAACAATGGTACCATATTTGAACCATTCCTTGTTCGTTATATGGTAACCATATCTCCTGGACAGAGAGAGGGATACCACTCCTGCTGAGGAGCCTATAGGTGTGATATTACCACCAAGCCCCACCCCCATGGCCAGAGCCCACCACAGTATGCCTGTGTGATATATTCCAGTCATCTCTGCAACCACGGGTATAAGTGCCGCCGTTATTGGTATATTATCTACTATGGATGATGAGAGACCTGAGACCCATAGAATAATTATACCTGTGATCAGAGCATTAGAGGAGATGGAGGATAAACCATGAGCCAGATCTTGAAGCAGTCCAGTTTCATCCAATCCACCCACAAGCATAAACAGGGCTATGAAAAATACCAATGTAGGCCATTCCACGGCTTCAAACGCCTTTTTAGGGTCCTCCATGGTAATTACCAGTGCAAGGGCTCCGCCCACCATAGCCACAAATGCTGGTGAGATATGGAGAATGCTCTGCAGAGAGAAGAAAAGAACCATGCCAAATAATAGGATAAGAAGATACCTCATAATTTTGGGATTGGTGATATACTCCTCAGGCTTAAGTTTCATCAGTTTATCCAGATTCTTGGGGGAGGAGTTCATCCACCTGCTGTAAATGATTTTGCTAAGGAAAAGAGATGCCAATAGAGCGAGGAGCACCGGAGGAAATAAATAATAGACGAAATCATTGAAAGTGTAATGAGATGCATAGGCAATAAGTATATTTGGTGGGTCACCAATCATGGTTGCCACACCACCTGCATTGGAGAGTATGGCTTCACCAAGGATTAGGGGTATTGGATTTATCTCCAGAAGTTCGCATACTTCCACTGATAGCGGAATTATAAGAAGAATCGTAGTCACGTTGTCTATAACCATGGAGACGAATGCTGTGAGAAGTGTGAGATACACAAATATAAGCCAAGGCTTTCCATGTGAGAGTTTAATGGCCTTAATTCCAAGGTACTTGAAGAAGCCCGTACGGGCCAGTTGTCCCACATAGGTCATCATACCGAAGAGCAGAAGAATTACCTCCCAGTCCACATGCCCTAATGCATCTTCAAAGGTCATAAAGTGCATGGCGTAACCTGCAGTAATCATAAGAAATATGCCAAAAAGTGCAGCGGTTGTTCTATCCACCTTACCGCTAAATATGAGAATGTAGGAGAATATAAAAATTATAAGCGTCACTATTTGCCCTGCGTCCGTGGGGACCACCTCTTCTTTAGCGCACGGACAAAGATTACAGGAATCGGTGAATGCGTCGCCACAAACTGGGCAAGATGTCCTATTTTAACCCAGAATAGCATCCGTCTCCCAACACCCATCACTGCAATATCGTTCTCTTTGAACTCATTTATAATCGCCTGCTTATCACTCTCATTCACCATAACCTTCTTTGTTGGGATATTCCAGAAAGATGCCTTCCAGAGAACATTTTCTATTTTCTTCTCTGCATTCATCTCCTTTTTGGACTTGAGATACATCACATGCATCTTTGCTTTAAAAGATGAGGCAAGGAGAATAGCATAATTCTCGGCATTTTTTGATTTTCCTGTACCATCAGTTAAAAGAAGAACCTTATGGATGCTAAATCTCTCAGCCTCGTTGGCGAGGGTTAGAACAGGTATATGACTTCTTTTTAATACACTTGAAAGTGTGGAACCCATGCGATGTGCAGAGGCCGTGGATTTTCTGCAATACACCCGCATGGCGATTATATCGATATCATTTTTCTTGGCATAGTTCACTATGCTACGGGAAGGTAAGCCCTCCAGTATGCTTGAATACACAGTTTCTATTCCCTCTTCCCTCAAAATTCTCTCACTCCTCTCGATTGCTTTTTTAGCACTTTCCTTCATCTCCATATAAAGAATATCGGTAAGTTGCACTCCACGCTCATAGGTGTTCACCACACTTATTGTATGAAACTCTGCAAGTGGAAATGTCCGGGCAACATACCTTATAACATGATCCTCCAATCCGTATCCATCTGTAGGAATGAGAATACGCTTTATCATGTGAGAGAAAGATAACTCCTCATACTATTTATTTGTTAATCTCGACCTTTGCGCAGGAAAAATATAATAAACAACCATGGGAATTACCCCTTATGAAGGAATACTTCACCATGGACGATTTTGAATTTGAAGACAGGGTTGTTTTTGTGAGGGTTGATGTGAATTCCCCCATAGACCCTTTAAGCGGTATTATTCTTGATTATTCACGTTTTGAATCGCATCGACAGACTCTTCAGGAGTTACGCAACTCAAAGGTTGTGATTCTTGCACATCAGAGCCGTCCTGGAAAAAGAGATTTTCTGCCTTTGAGGGCCCACGCAGAGGTTTTTACCAAAATAATTGGGAGACGGGTCAAATTCGTGCCGGATCTTTTCTGTGAATATGCCCTTGATGCCATCGAGAATATGAAAAATGGAGAATATTTGCTTTTGCAAAACACAAGGTTCTATTCGGAGGAATACTGCCTGAAGAAAAATTTTGAGAATACTCATATTGTGAAGGCACTCTCCAAGACTGGGGACTATTTCATAAACGATGCCTTTGCGGCTGCTCATAGGGCTCAGGCCACATTGGTCGGATTCAAAAAAGTTATGCCCATGATTGCAGGGAGGCTTATGGACCGTGAAATAAAAATGCTGCAGAGATTTCTAAATTATAAAGATGGCCCCAAAATAGCAGTTCTTGGAGGGGCAAAGGTAGAGGATTCCATCAAGGTGGCAAAGAGTTTCATGGAAAAGGGTATAGTGGACAAGATTCTCACCGGGGGGGTGGTTGCCCTGTTTTTCCTCAAGGCCAGGGGCTATTCTCTTGGCGAAGGCTCAGAATCATACATTGCCAAAAATTATGAAAACTACGAGCATCTCATATCTCAATGTGCAGAATTGGTAAACAAATATGGCGAGATGATTGAGATGCCCATTGATGTTGTTGTGAATGCAGAGGGAAAGAGAAAAGGCATGCCTCTGGAAAATTTACCCTCCAAATATCCCATATATGATATTGGCCTAGATACCGCAATAATGTACCAGGAGACTCTGAAAAAGGCTAAGGCAGTTATCGTGAACGGCCCCATGGGCGTATTCGAGTTACCAGAGTTTGCCCTGGGCACAGTGGAGGTATTTCGAGGCATGGCCAATAGCAAATCGCTTAAAATTGCGGGAGGCGGGCATACCATAGCCGCACTGGAAAAATTAGGTCTCGCAAAGAGGTTTGACCATATAAGTACTGGCGGCGGCTCGCTTATCACCTTTTTATCTGGTGGGAATATGCCAGTAATAGATGCACTCAAAGAGTCCTATCACTATTTCTCCTCAAAGTAATTTTTTCTTTTTGAAGTAGTACAGCATCACAAGTGCCACAGCAAGCATAAGAAGTAAAGAGTAGTAATATCCGTATTCCCAGGTAATTTCAGGCATATTTTTAAAATTCATACCATAGATCCCTGTGATAAGGGTAAGCGGCATCATTATGGTGGCGAATACAGTGAGAATATTCATGGTTTTGTTTATCCTCTGCGATAAAGTGTTCTGAACAAGTTGTATAGCAACCGTGGTTTCTTCGATAAGATATTCCACACCATAAATCAATTCATTTATATCCCGAAGACTCTCCTTCATCCCTGAGATTTGCGTTTTCTCATCCAGGAAAGCCTCTATACGATTTCTAACACGTATGTAATCTCGATGCATTGCAAAAAGAGTTTTCTTGACTCTCAATATATTTCTGAGAATCTCCCTAGAGATATCATGAAGTGCAGCGTTTTGGAGATGCTCTACCTTCTCTTCCATGGTATCCAGAACCCGGTACTCATATTGGAGTATGCTCCACAGGAGATGACCCGGACTCTCTCTTTTCAAAAGTGCAGTTTTGATTTTTTCCAAAGCCTCGGAGGGGGCAAGGAGCAGAACCTCTTCATCTTTCCATTTTATCTCCAAGAGATATCCAAAGGTTTTGGATTCAAAGTCATGAACCTTTATATAAAAATGATAAAATCCCTCCTCATCTTGCAACGCCATTTTTTCTCTTATGCTATTCGTCTCCACTACCTGGAATGCACACATAGGTAAATTAAAGAAGGATTATATATAAAACTGCCTGCGCTCTGCTCCCATACGGGCTTTAATCTAAAAGTTTTTATATGCCCAATCGCATACACATTTTAGGTGGTTAGGATGAAATCCCTTATTAAGGAAGCACTGGCTAGAGCGCAGGTTAGAGAGAGTCAAACTCCCCTTGCATCGGGCTCTGAAATCATTGTAGAGAGTAAGGAAGATAAGGAACTTGAAGAGGTTTTGAAGAGTTTAAAGACCAATATCAAGATTGTAGGATGTGGTGGGGGAGGATGCAATACAATTTCCCGCATCATGGAAGAGGGAGTATATGGAAGTGTCGAGTTAATAGCGGCAAATACAGATGCTCAGCACCTTCTAATAACCAAGGCTCAACGCAAGATTCTTCTGGGTAAGCGCATTACCAGAGGTCTTGGAGCAGGTGCGTTGCCCCAGATAGGTGCCGAGGCAGCCCATGAGGTTGAGGATAAGATTCGTGAGGTGCTTCAGGGTGCAGATATGGTTTTCATAACGTGTGGACTTGGCGGCGGCACGGGCACTGGTAGTGCTCCTGTGGTGGCTCAAATCGCCAAGGAACTGGGTGCATTAACAATAGCAATATGTACTCTCCCCTTCAAGGCGGAGGGACGAGCAAGGGAGGAGAACGCGTTATGGGGCCTTGAGAAATTGAGGGACACCGCAGATACGGTGATCACAATCCCAAATGATAAACTTCTGGAACTGGTGCCGCGACTGCCCCTTAATCAGGCATTTAAATTTGCCGATGAGGTGCTAATGCGCGCAATAAAGGGACTTACAGAGATGATTACAAAACCAGGGCTGGTTAATCTTGACTTTAATGACCTCAAGACCGTTATGAAAGGCGCCGGCGTAGCTATGATTGGCCTGGGTGAAAGTGAGGGAGTAGGCGAGGAAAGAGCCCTTGAGGCCTTAGAAGATGCAATAAACTCACCTCTTTTAGAGGTTGACCTCTCCACGGCCACAGGAGTTCTTGTTAATGTTGTGGGTAGTCCGGACATGACTATTAGTGAGGCTGAGAGGGCTGTGGAGGAACTGCATAAAAAAATCGCTAAAAACGCCCGCATAATCTGGGGCTGTGCCATAGACCCAACCTACGATCGCCGCATTTCTGTACTTGTAGTAGCCACAGGTGTAAAAAGTAAACAAATTCTGGGAAAAATGACTCCTGAGGAGTTGAAGGAGCAATATGGAGTCGACATCATTCGATAGAACACTTGCCATTGAAGGGTCTCACGCATTCAAAGTTGGTTTTATAATTGCCTTAGTGGGCGCCATAGTTCTGTTACCCTTCACTCTTATGTCTTTCTTCACGATGTTCTCTTTTGGTATCTCGAGAGATTTTCATCCGGAGGAACTGTCCGCGTTGGTAACCTTCATCTCATTGATAGGTGCCGTTGTGTCCCTCATTGCCCTTTATTTTATATACGAAGGTTTCTCCAAGTTTTCCCATGCCATGGGTGGTTTTTCTCTGGGCAAATCAGGTACCATATTCTATATAATTATGACAATCATATCCCCCGTATATCCGCTGGTCGCCATTGGAACAATATTAAGTGGGATTGCGAGCCTCCAAAGCGCATTTTTTGTTCTTGCATTTTCAGCGATTTTTACTGTTCTTCTATTTTTAGCCAGATTGCTTATTGCAATTGACCTATTCCGCATAGGGGATGAGAGTAACAAGATTCTCATAACCTTAGGGGCAATATTTTACATTTTCATAGTATTGGTAGGTGTAATTC
>WALG01000127.1 GCA_015522955.1 DHVE2 group archaeon | reverse complement strand
TCGACAGGCCCGCATGATAGGCCGCTACACTACCGGGGCAGCAAAGAGCGAAATGAAAAGGAATATTTAAAGATTATTCAGAGAAAGGAAAAACATTTAAATACTTCGTTAGGTATCGCCTAACCGTGCTTACCGAAAGTGAAGTACACTATCTTTTGGAGATATACGATGCATATACAGCCGGGCAGGAGTATGTGGGCCCCCAGTATCTGGCTACAAGATTGAAGGTCAAGAGGCCAACAGCCTATCAGATGCTCCAAAGTTTGGTGAAAAAGGGAGCGCTTCACAGAGTTAAAGGAAAATATTGCATCACATCCATAGGACTTGAAATGGCTAGGAGAATATTGAGAAATCATAGAATTATAGAGACTATGCTATACAGAGCAGGGGTGGACCTGGAAACGGCATGTAGATGTGCGTCCCGCATTCAGAATGAGGTGGATGATGAGGTTGTGGAAAAACTCTGGGAGTATCTGGGAAATCCTGACAAATGTCCCCACGGGAGACCTATACCTCAGGTGTAAGAAATGATAGAGGTTAGAAATCTTACTGTGAAATACGATGGTCATGTTGCACTGGAAAACCTCACTTTTTCATTAGAACATCCCTCTTTCCTCGTGATTCTTGGCCCAAACGGCGCAGGAAAAACAACACTTCTCAAAACTTTCCTGGGTCTTATACCATACGAAGGAGAGATAAGAATATTTGGAAAGGAACCTAGGGAGGTGAGGAACCTCTTAGGTTATATGCCCCAGAGAGACAGAATAAATAGAAGTGTACCTCTAAGGGTTAAAGATGTTGTTATGATGCCCCTGCTGGTAACTATCGGTTTGAAGAAAGAAGTGGTGAAAAGAGCGAGAGAAGCCCTTAGGGGTGTGGGGATGGAGAAATACTGGAATGCAGATTTCCGGAGTTTAAGTGGTGGACAGCAGCAGCGTGTATTTCTGGCAAGAACCCTTGCAAGGAACCCTAAGGCCATACTCTTGGATGAACCATTCTCTGCCACGGATGTGGCCACAAAAATGGCTGTTATTAAGATACTTCACAGATTGAAGAGGGAAAGAACAATAATTTTGGTGACCCATGATGTAAATCCCCTTGTGGAATGCACGGACAAAGTTCTCTTGCTCAATAGAAAAATGATTGGTTTCGGGAGATTGATTGATGTCATAACCGAGGAAAATATGGAGCGTCTCTATGGCACTAGAGTACCAATAATAAGGAGAGAGAATGTATGTTACACGGTTGGAGGTGATATTCATGTTCGCCCTTAGTATCTGGGTTCTCAGAGGGATAATTGCGGTAATCCTAATTTCTCTGGTGGCAAGTACCGCGGGAACCTTTACAGTTTTCAAAGGAGCAACATTTTTTGTGAGCGGAATAGCCCATGCTGTGCTTGCAGGGGCAGCCTTTGGAATTTTTATAACACTATATTTTTTTCCATTTCCAGAGTTTCTTATGACCATATTCTTTGCGATTTTTTTTGCCTTAGCCATAGGATATGCCACTCACAGGAGCGAGAATGTTGATGTGTCTGTAGGTATAATGTTCGCATTCTCCATGAGCCTTGCGGTTCTCTTTCTTGCCATGATAAAAGAGTATGCTTCGGTGGCATGGGGGCTCATCATAGGAGATCTCCTGCTTCTTTCTCAGGAGGATGTACTTTGGATGAGTATTGCGGTATTGCTCATACTTCTCTTATTTCTCATATTCCGTCGCAAAATGCTATTCTCTATTTTTGACCCTGAGGGTGCGGAGGCCATGGGCGTAAATCCATATCTCTATGAAACCCTGCTCTATCTCTTAGTGGGCATAGGTGTTGTAGTAATAATGAAGGGGGTAGGGGCGATCCTTGTTTATGCTCTTCTCATAATTCCGGCAGCAGCGGGCAAGAGATTGAGTAAGGGGGTACTTGCTACGGGATTATTTGCACTTCTATTCTCACTTCTTTCCGGGTTTGGAGGTATTGCACTTTCTGTGTTAAGTGGCATCACCCCAAGCGCACTGGCAGGTCTTATTGCTACGTTCATATATTTCCTTTCCTATCTTAAAAGGGGTACAGTTAAAGTGCCGTAGACTCCGAAAAGATTTATATACGTTCACCCAATTATACCTTTAGAACCTTTTGAGGGTGTTGAATATGGAAAATAAAAAAACGGGTACTACCACTGTGGGTATTGTAACGAAGGATGGTGTGGTTCTGGCTACAGAGCACAGGGCCAGCATGGAGACTTTCATTGCTCACAAAGTTGCAAAGAAATTGTATAAACTGGATGATAACATAGGTATGACTACTGCTGGATTGGTTGGGGACCTCCAGGTGCTTGTGAGATACATGAGAGCGGAGATATCTCTCTACAGAATAAGGAGAGGTATGTATATGCCGGTGAATGCAGCGGCTACGCTATTATCCAACATTCTCAACGAGAGAAAATTCATGCCCTACTATGTAGGCCTGATAATCGGTGGTTATGACTCTCAGGGCTATCATGTATTCTCCATAGACGCGGCAGGAGGAGCCATTGAGGATAAATATGCAAGTGTAGGATCAGGTTCCCTTTTTGTGTATGGTGTCTTGGAGGACCGCTGGAAGGACGAAATGTCCTTGGATGAGGGGATTAATCTTGCTGTAAGAGGTATAACGGCGGCTATGAAGAGAGATGCGGCTAGCGGAGATGGCATCTCTGTAGGCACTATAACAAAGGAGAAGGGGTTTGTGGAATTGAGTAACGAAGAAGTGGAAAAGCGGGCAAAGAAGATGAAATTGAAGTGATTTGAATGCCATGGGAAGATGTACTTCAGCAGACTAGTGAGATAACTGCCCAACTTGCTCCTCAGACGGAGATAACAAATATTGACCTGGAGGGGCCTTTGATAGTTATATATACCCGGGATGTGGGATTTTTTGCAGACCATCCTGAAATTGTGAAGAAAATAGCACAGACAATAAGGCGCAGAATCTCGGTTAGACCAGATCCCTCCTTGCTCATGGATGAGAAAGAGGCGCAGGAAGAGATAATGAAGATTGTACCTCCGGAGGCGGGAGTGAAATACATATATTTCGTGCCCGAAACCGGTGAGGTTGTGATAGAGGCGGAATATCCTCGTGAGGTGATAGGTAAAGATGCTCAACTTCTAAACGAAATAAAGAAGAGGATAAAATGGGCGCCACGCGTGGTACGTGCTCCCCCTCTGGAATCAAAGATAGTTAAGGAGATGAGGGAGTATCTGAAACTTGTTAGAGAGGAAAGAAGGGAGATACTTCGTGACATAGGAAAGAGAATAAATCGTCCTCCGCTAAGTGGAGAGCAGTGGATTCGCATTG
Organism: DHVE2 group archaeon; assembly: GCA_015522955.1. Taxonomy (GTDB): domain Archaea; phylum Thermoplasmatota; class Thermoplasmata; order Thermoplasmatales; family Aciduliprofundaceae; genus S014-41. The sequence continues at coordinate 3,237 of WALG01000127.1, read as the reverse complement.
AGGCATTGGGAGGCTACAGAGAAGTTGGGCGGAGTGCTACACTTATAATGACCAAAACCAGTCGTATTCTTGTGGATTGTGGTCTTGATGTTGCTTCTGTGAACAAGGAAGAGCCTTGGAGCGGTGCACCATATCTTTATGTGCCAGATGTATGGGATGCCAGTGACCCTGAGAGGCCGTTCAAACACATAGATGCGGTGGTACTAACGCATGCACACCTTGATCACTGTGGTCTGATGCCTCTGCTCTACAAGTATAATTACGACGGCCCTGTGTATATGACCGAGCCCACACGGGATCTGGCTGCAATGTTACTTATCGATTATATAAAGGTGGCTCAGGCTGAGGGAAAGAAAGTGCCTTACGAGTCTAAGCATATAAAGGAGATGATAAAACATACAATTACACTCAAATATGGAGAGACTACAGACATATCCCCTGATGTGAGGCTCACTTTCCACAATGCGGGGCATATCTTGGGCTCTGCCGTATCTCATTTTCATATTGGTGAGGGTCTTTATAATATTGTAATTACGGGAGACATAAAGTTTGAGAAATCCTGGCTGTTTAATGCTGCTCATAACAGATTCCCCAGGGTGGAGACGGTGGTTATGGAGAGTACCTATGGAGGCAGGGAAGATTTTCAACCTTCAAGGAAAGAAGCCAGCGAGAGGCTCAAAGATATAGTATTGAGAACCTTTGAGAAGGGAGGTAAGGTCTTAATCCCCGTTTTTGCGGTGGGCAGATCTCAGGAAGTTATGCTAGTTCTTGAGAATTACATACGCAAAGGCGAGATTCCTGAGGTACCTATATACTTGGATGGGATGATATGGGAGGCTACAACAATTCATGCCGCCTATCCTGAATATCTAAACAAGGACCTGAGAGAGTTGATATTCCAGAGAAAAGAGAATCCCTTCCTTTCACCCATATTCCATCGGGTAGAATCCTTAGAGCGCAGAGAAGAAGTTATAAACTCGCCTGACCCCCTGATCGTACTTTCTACTTCGGGTATGATGAACGGTGGTCCTGTGATGGAGTACTTCAAGCAATGGGCAGATGATCCCCGTAATACACTTATATTTGTAGGATATCAGGCTGTGGGTACACTGGGTAGAAAAATTCAGAGTGGATTAAAGGAACTTATAATGAGCCATGAGGGGCGTCCCATAAAGATCTCGGTAAAGATGAATATCGAAACCATAGACGGATTCTCTGGCCACTCGGACAGAAGGCAATTGGTTCATTACATAGGCTCTATGAATCCCAAACCAGAGCGCATAATCCTGTGCCACGGAGAGGAAAGCAAGTGTATAGATCTCGCCATAGGCCTGCACAGGAGATATGGGATGGAAACGGTAGCACTAAAGAATCTTGATGTTTTGCGTGTTAAATAGACTATTTCACCCTGAGCAGAAAGGAATACAAACTCACACCGGGAGCGTAACCATGGACCTTTCGGGTCTCCAGGATTTCTACATCTTTTCCTATTTTCCTTGCGAAATTCTGTAAATCCTCTCTGCGGTTATGCTTCTCAGGAAGAATTTCATAGTAGTGAATCTCGCCATCTTTTTTGATTTTATTTAGGGCCATATCTAAAAATTTGAATGAAGAGTGGGGTAAGTTCATAATAATTCTATCTACGGGAGGAACGAGTCTGGCCATATCTCTAACATCCCCCAAAAGAGGGTGCACACCCTCAACCTTATTGAGTTTTATATTCTCCTTGAGATAAGCAACAGCATGGGGATTTATGTCACATGCGTAGATGGTTACCTTTCGATATTTGGCGATGAGTATGGAGAATGGTCCACAGCCTGCAAACATATCAAATATGGCCTCACCATCTTTAACTCTCTGAACGACTCTCCATCTCTCCGTGGCAAGTCTGGGTGAAAAATATACTTTGCTAAGGTCTACTTTCAAACGTATGCCATATTCCCTATGCATTGTTTCCAGAGAGCAGCCTTTTACAAGTTCCAGATATCTCACCCTTTCCTCCCCCTGAATTCCGCGGTCGAGGGCAATCTTTTTTACATTTTTTCTTTTTTCAAGTTCTCTTATAATCTTATTTAAATCTCTATCCGCAGCGGACTTTATTATGGCAACATCTCCCACGATATCAAAGGAGCCCACTTTCTGAGATGTGACTTGAAGAGGCTCAAAATCATCCTCGCAGATTTCAAAACCATGTACAGACTCTCTAACAGGTATGAGCACATAATCGCCACATCTCTTTATTTTCAATGGCGCCAGGAGATTTTTTGAGGCAAGAAACCTGCGAACTTTTTCTGTCTCTCTAGTGGGTACCCGTACACAGAGCGAGCGCATGTTACTCCTTAGGAAGTTGTAATACAAATACACTTCCCTGAGGCTTGTTATCTTCCACACTTATCTTACCTTTATGCAGTTCTATAATCATCTTCACTATTGCTAATCCCAGACCGGAGCCCTTTCCCTTAGAAATTCTCTCGAAGGGTTCAAATATTATCTCCTTTTTATCCTCTGGAATTCCAGGGCCGTTATCTGCAAATCTCAACTCCACGGTATAATCACCTACCTTAGCGTTAATATGCATCTCGCTTGCCCCATACTTGAATGCATTGTCCATAAGGTTTACGAAAACCTCCTTGAGCAGCGGATAACCCTCTATCTTTATATCTCCTACCTCATTGATAATCTTCGCTGACGGATATTTTTTGGCAATGAGTTCCATGCACTCCTTTATCATATCTCCTATGTTTATGGCTTTCTTCTCTTTCTCTATTTTCTCACTTCCTAGTCTGGAGAACAGTTTTGCCTTCTCTATAATATCAACAGTCTCCTTTATGGCACTTTCCATGGAATCTAAAAACTCCTCGGAAGGCATCTCTCTCATGAGGTCAATGTAGCCTTGGAGCACTGCCAGAGGGTTCTTGAGGTCATGACTCACTATGTGAAGCATAAGTTCCTGGAGATTCTTTGCCTTTTCCAGTTTCTTTTGATACTCCAGACCTGCAAGGGCCACGGCTATGTGCGAGGCCATGAGGTCCACAAGCATACGCTCATCCTCTGATATTCCATCTACCTGTGGAGTTTCAATGTTGAGCACTCCATAAATGCGGTCCTTGGTGGCAATAGGTGTAGCATATTCACACCGGGTATTGGGGGACACCTTAAGATAGAGGGAATCCTTGGTAACATCTGGAGCATAGTAAGGTCCGTTGTTTCTGGCGACCCATGCAACGATGCTTTTCT
>WALG01000126.1 GCA_015522955.1 DHVE2 group archaeon | reverse complement strand
GGGGAATAGGATAAGAGGATTTAATAATTTTCTTAAAGGTTCTAAAATTAAGAATAAATTTTTCTCAAAGCATCTCCCGCTGCCTTTAAAGTAGCCGGTGCTGTAGGTGCAGGAGTCAAGAGAGGATGTGTTCCTATCTGAAGAGTAGCATATCTAGCAGCCGTATATCCACTTTCAATAGCAAAGCCTATCAAGTTTATCATTTCTCCTACAGTATTACCACCAGCAATCTGTGCCCCCAAGAAAAATCCCCCTTGTTTGGTAAATAATAATTTTGCATAAATTTTTTTTGTTCCAGGTAACGTTCCCGGATGCTTATCAACTACCTCACTTCCCCCCACTACATACTCAAAACCTTCTCTCTTTGCCTGTCTTTCAATTAATCCTGCGGCCCCCAGTGCAATATCTCCTACTTTAGTGGCAAAAATTCCCAGGGTTCCTCTGAATTGTTTAAATGCTTTTATCTTATAGAGATTCGCTCCTGCAATTCTTGCTTCAGCGGTAGCCACTGAGGCCAGCATAACAGGTTTTTCCTCTCTCGTGAAAAAGTCTCTCTTTTCAGCACAATCACCAACAGCAAAAACATCTGGATGAGATGTTCTCATATACTCATCTACCACAATTCCGTTTTTACTCACTTTTAAACCTATTTTTTCAGCAAGTTCTATGTTTGGTTTTGCACCAGTGGAAAGAAGAATCAAATCACTCTTGATTTTATTCCCTGAATCTAAAACCACATAATTTTCCTCTATTTCAATAACTTTAGAACTTGTGTGAATTTGCACTCCATTTTTTTTCAGTTCATTTTCTGCCATCTCACAGAACTCATCGTCAAAAGATGCGTATAGAAGATGTGGCAGCATTTCAACTATACTCACCTTTTTCCCTATCTTTCTTAGTTCATCTGCAAATTCCACACCTATAAATCCTCCCCCTATTATGACTATATCCTTACTCTCATTCACTTTTTTTAGTAATTTTTTTAAATATGTAGGGTCCTTGTAAACATAAAACACATTCTCCCCATCAATTCCTTTAATAGGAGGCTTCACAGGTCTTGAGCCAGTGGCAAATACAAGTTTCTCAAATTCTATGCTTCCATGCTTTTTACTTGTTACTTCCTTCTTTTCCAGGTTCACATTTTCTATCTCATCCACTATTATCTTTATACCGTTATTTATTAGAATATCATCTGAGATCAAATTTTTTTCTACATTTCCCAAGGTTCCAAAAATATAGGGAATACCACAGGGTATTACACTTTTTTCCTCTTTTCTAACAATAGCAACTTCTTTTTCTGGATAATTCTGTTTAGCAGCAAATGCTGTAACTATTCCCGCAGGACCTCCTCCTATTATTAGCACATCCGTTTTCATCATATCACAACCATTCATATGCTTTGGATAACCCCTAGTTTTATCCCATCTGGATTGCTTTGCCTCTGAGTTCTCCACGGGCAAATCTATACGGATCATAGAACCAAATAGGTTTATCCGTTTTCCCATTCACCACAAGTTCTGCCATCATTTCTCCCACTGCAGGGGAAAGCATGAATCCATGGCCTGAGAAGCCAGCAGCGATATAGTAATCATCTATTTCTTTGATTTTTCCTATAGCTGCATTTCCATCAGGAGTTTCTGCATAATATCCACCCCAAATTCTTATTACATTTACATATTTAAGTGCAGGTATAATTTGAGAGAATCGATAACTCACGCCCCGTAAAAATTCGTAGGTGGGTGTAATATCAAACGTTGGACCATATTTCAGTGCATATCCACCTATAACTCCTCCCTGGTCTGCTTCCTGTGTCATGTAAACTCCATCATGCTTGAATGAAACGACCATTGGCTCAATTTGTCCCTGTTTTATAGGTTCTGTCTTTATACCTTGATGCTTATAAGGCTCTATGGGTATATTTACACCAATTTTCTCATTGAGCAATTTTGCCCATCCATTGGCGGCATTTATAACTCTCCTTGTTTTTATGACACCCCTATCCGTAACCACTTCTTTTATACTTCCATTTTCCAATTTTATATCCTTTGCCATAGTATATTCATAAATTTTCACACCTAATTTCTTAGCTGCATTGGCATAGGCAAACACTGCTTTAAATGGATTTGCTTTTCCATCGGTATGGTTCCAAGCAGCAGCAATTACACCTTCCATGTTTAAAGAAGGAACTATTTCTCTTGCCTCTTCGGGAGTGATTATCCTTGAAGGAACTCCAAATTTATTCTGCAACTCTACATTTTTTTTGAAATCTTTAACTTCCTTTTCATTATAAAGCAAAAATAGGTAGCCTGTCTGCCTAAAATTCACATCCACGCCCAATTCTTCTTCTAAATTTTTCCAGATCTCTACACTTCTTTTCATCATTCTTATGTTTGCCTCATCTCCAAATTGCTGCCTTATACCTGTACCGCAACGGAATGTGGAGCCTGAGCCAAGATAATTCTTTTCCAGCACAATTATATCTTCTTCTCCAAGTTTTGCAAGGTTGTATGCAATGCTCAACCCTACAATTCCCCCACCAATAATAACAGTCTTTGCCTCATTCCTCATCGTCATCACCACCTGTGAGTACACCCATCGATACCGGTCTTATAGGAACTCTTGTTGCTGGAAGTTGAATCTCTTCTATCTTCTTTCCTGTTTTTCTTGCAATTATACCTACCACAAGAGGTAAACATGTTCTTCCTTGGCAAGGCCCCATCCCAATACGTGTCAATCTTTTTATCTCCTCTATATCTGTAATTCCCTGATCAATCAAATCTTCTATATCTTTTTGCGTAACATCGTTGCATCTGCAAATTATTATTTTTTCTCTTGGGTCTTCACTCATTCCATCGCCTCCTTAACTTTTATGGCACGAGCCTCCCATGCAAGTTCTAGAGGCATCTCCACCGTGAGCACAGGAGTATCTCCGACACTTTTCTCTCTGGGTATCACAAGCACAACTTTCCCTTCACCTATCTCTTCGCCCTTCCTGTTGAGAAGAATGACATCATCACCCCTTTTGGGTACAGGAAGCAATTCATGGGGCATGGTTACTCGAGCCTTATCACCACGATATTGAATCATGAAGAACGCTAATCCTGGACATATCTGCACGCATAAAGAGCAGCCAATGCATTTCTCGTAATTCACCACCGGAATATCGTTGGGATTATCCATCTTTATTGCATCTACGGGGCATACCTCCTTACACGGTGTGCAGGGTATGCGCTGAGGACATTCAGGCACCGCCACAGGATGCTTTCCCCGCAATCTTTCCTCATCTGGCAAATTTACATATTCTTTCAGTTCCTCAAGCGTTAAATATCCTCTCTCCAGATACTTCTCAGTCATAAAGCATCACCTTCTTTAAACCCTTCAGTATATGCTCTCCAAACGGACCACTACGGAACTCTTCCAAGTCTTTCTGTGCTTTCTTTATCTCTTCATAAATCTTTGGCGACGCCTTACCTACCAGAAGAGCTGCAGAAAGTCCTGCAATCTTACCTTCAAGCATGGCTGTTGTAGCCTCTTCTATTCCCGAGGAGTCACCTGCCACAAATAGGCCACGGACAGTGGTCTCCATTCTCTCATCGTGTCGCACCACATGGCCACCCAACTCGCGGGCATATGTAATCTGCGCTCCTGCCTGATGAAGAAGTTCAATGCTCGGTCTCAATCCTACTGCAAGAGCAATTACATCTACATCTATACTTTTCACTGTTCCAGGTACGGGTTGCCAATGCTCATCTATTTGAGCAATCACAGCACGCTCAACCTTCTCATTTCCCTCTGCACGAAGTATTGTGTGTCGAGTGTAAATAGGTATTCCCAACCTGCGAACCTTGGCTGCATGCACAAAATAGGCCCCTATTCTCGGCAGAGCCTCCACAATGGCAACCACGTCCACTCCCGCCTGTTTCAGTTGATACGCAAGGATAACACCTACGTTGCCTGCACCCACAATTAACACTCTTTTTCCTGGCTCAATTCCATAAGTATTCATAAGAGTCTGTATGGCACCGGCACCATACACTCCAGGCAAATCATTATTTTCAAACGGTATCATCCTCTCCATGGCACCTGTAGCCACCACGACTGCAGGAGCATAAAATTCCATGAGTTTTTTATTCTTCTTAATGGCAGCCACCAGTTTTTTATTCCCATCCTGAAATATACCAATTGCAGAGGTTTCAAGATACATCTCTACCCCTTGTTTTTGGGCTCTATCTGCAAGGATCTCAGCAATCTTTATACCGCGTACTCCAGCAAACTGTGCTCTCTTACCAAAGAACTTATGAGTTTGCTTGACTAATTGCCCTCCCAGAAGGGGATTCTCATCCATGAGTATTACTTTGGCTCCATTCTCTGCCGCTTCAATTGCAGCCATTAGTCCGGCAGGACCACCACCAATCACTATCACATCCCCTTCATGCTTCTCAGCCTCCTTCCATTTCGGGGCTTTGTAATCTTTTGGTAACGGCTGTGAACCCCTCTGTCTCTCAATTCTCATTCCGTCCTCCGCTAAGGTTATACAAGATCTAGTATTAGGTATCCCATTTACAACCATAAGACAAGAGGAGCATTTTCCAATAGCGCAGAAAAGTCCTCTGGGCCTCTGAGTCTCAGTGCTATAATTGAGCACCCTTATACCAGCGGCATGCAAAGCCTCTGCAATAGGTTCTCCTTCATAGGCCTCTATGGGCTTTCCCTCAAAATATATCGTTATCTTTTTTCCCCGTCTCTTTGTAAAATCTAAAATTGGATGTTCGGTGAGCCTCATCATATCACCTTGAATTAGGGATTGCTTTCCTTTATTTAATTTTTTGGTTTTTCTTCATCAATTTAGCGTCAAAGCAGCAAAATTAAAAATATACATACATACAT
>WALG01000125.1 GCA_015522955.1 DHVE2 group archaeon | reverse complement strand
ATGTAAAATGAAGGTTAACTTATCTAATCCTCCAGAATTCAGAAGATGGCTTTTTCTCTATCTTGCTATATGGACAGGCCTCGATGCAGGTGGAGCAATCCGTACTGTTTTCATACCAGAAATTGTAGCATTTCTCAGGATTGATATACCACTTCATCACTCCAGGATTGTTTGTGGGACTCTGTACCTTGAATGAAGGTTCGTCATCAAGGGATATGGCATCTGCTTCACAGGCAAGGGCGCAGAGTTTGCAATGTTTACAGGTGTCTAGAATTCCAGAACCCTGTGGATTATCTGGTACGAGGGGTAAATTGGTGAACACCTTACAAATTTGAACTCTAGGTCCAAATTGAGGAGTAACCAGCAATCCAATCCTTCCTAGTTTTCCAAGGCCAGCCTCTATGGCCATGGGAATGCTCAATCCTGTATCATTTATGGACTCCATGGCCTTATATCCTAGATATCTGATGAATTGTGCCACGTGGATTGTGAGAAAACTGAGTTTTGCATAACCCAGAGCGGTGGATGCAGCCGTGGTTACCGATGGAGATGAGCCCATTGCATCGGGATTCATCTCTATGGCCATAACGATTACATACCGGTAATCTTTCATATCTATTGGATTTCCTTGGCAGTCGTGAGAGTATATCCACTTCTCGTTAACCCGGGCAATTCCTGTTAGAGAGGCTCCAAAGAAGGATGCAACCTTCTTTATTACCCTGCTCATGGCTGCGGGATCCTCAACCTCATATGGGGGCAAATCATCTCCCGAATGAAAGATGCCCATATTATGCAGTTCTTCTCGAGGGATATGCTTGAACATCTCGTAGAGTTTCCACGCTGCCATATTCAATGCGTAGTCTATTCTCTTGTATCCCTCCTTTTTCTCCTCCAGGTATTCTTTCATCCTTTCAAAAACTTCTTGTTTGTAGTGCTCAAAGGTTGGGTTTATATCCGTTCTGCAGAACAGTTGCTTTCTCCAGTCATATCTTTTATAGAGTTCATCAATGCGAAATAACGAGACCCTACCCACCATACTAATGAAACAGATACTCTTTATATATATTTTACCACTTCTTGCAGAAAAATTATGACATGCTGCAATTTTATTTTGGAATCAGGAGTTTTATTTCTGCTAAGTTATCTCCTTCAGTGCGCTCTATTAGTATATCTTTAGCACCAGTGATATCTACAATTCTCTTCAGCGAGGAATAGGATGCTTTCACCATGCGATTTACCTTTAGTACGACCACATATTCACCAAAGAAATTTTCATATTTTGACACAATTTCAAAGAGATTATCATCTATTTTTCCCATTTCTTGGTTCAGTTTTCTTATGCGGTCATCTATGGAAGGATTCATGATTCTCACCGTGAAATTCTGTATGGATATCTTCTTTCACTCTTTAAAACTTTCTTTATGTCAGTTGCCACTCATTGAAATGGATAAATTATTTAACCAGCAGGTGTATAATCCTCCCATGGAGGATGTCTGGGTTGAAAAGTACAGACCTCGCAGTTTGGATGAGGTTGTAGGGCAGAAAGAAGTAGTTGAGAGATTGAAATCGTATGTTAAGACAAAAACCATGCCACATCTTCTATTTGCAGGTCCTGCAGGTACGGGTAAAACTACATGTGCTATGGCTCTGGCCAGAGAACTGTTTGGGGATAACTGGAGGGCAAGTTTTCACGAATTGAATGCCAGTGACGAGCGCGGAATTGGTGTGGTAAGAACAAAGATAAAAGAATATGCAAGAACCGCGGCACCCAATGATGTTGGATTTAAGATAATCTTTCTGGATGAAGCCGACGCTCTCACCCCGGATGCCCAGGCCGCGCTTCGAAGAACCATGGAGATGTATTCTCGCACATGCAGGTTTATACTCTCATGCAATTATTCATCCAAGATTATAGAGCCCATCCAGTCCAGATGCGCAATTTTCAGATTTACGCCGCTTCGGGCTGAGAATATAAAAGAGAGGCTCAAGTACATTGCAGGGAAAGAGGGAAAGAAAATAACGGATGAGGCTCTAAATGCCATAGTGTATATTGCCGCTGGGGACATGAGAAAGGCCATAAACGTGCTGCAGATGTCCGCTGCAATTTCCGATGTGATAGAGGAAAGCACAGTATATCATGCCACTGGTATTGCCCGCAGAGAAGATGTGGAGAAGATAGTGAAAAAGGCACTATCCGGAAATTTTATGGATGCAAGAAATGAACTTCAAAAACTGTTTGTGGAATTAGGGCTCTCTGGAGAGGATATAATAAAACAGATTCACAGAGTGATTTATGACCTCCCCATAGAAGACCGCCTTCGTGTGGAACTCTTAGATCGCACAGGCGAGATTGAGTATCGCATAGTGGAGGGTGCCAATGAGAGAATCCAGATAGATGCTCTCTTGGCTTATTTCACTTTAACTGGCGAAAAGATGAAAAACTAGATCACAGATACTTTATCTTGTACGTCGGTTCAAACACCAATTTTTTTCTTGGAGGTATCTGGATTATTTTGCCTCCCTTTACACTTTTAACCCGCATGGCCTTCATAGGCCTCCTCTGAAATATGCCAAGGTCCTGAATTCTTACCACATTGCCTTCATTGACCTCTTCAATGATGGTCTCTAGGAGCGCTACAATAACTTTTTTTGCCTCCTGCGGAGAAGTGCAAATTCTTCGTGCTACATTATCAGATATGATGTTTATCCCCACCATCCAATCACCTTTCTAAAATGAAATTGGTTAAGGTGTAATAAAAAATTTATGCAAAAATGCTCATTTTTTTCGGAACTTTATTTCCACATTTTTTATATCTCTGACACCTTTGAAGGATTTAAGCAGTCCCTCAAGGGTGTTGATGAGAAGGTCCTGCACAAATCTACCCATGTATATATCCTTTCCATTAACTCTCACGCTTATGAGTGCATTTGGATTCCAGTATCTGCAGTTCTTGAAAGTGTCCTCTCCTCGATATATTGCCTCTGCCATTTCTCTGCAGTTTCTGTGGGAGCACTCTCCACAGTTGAAATTTGGAAGTTGTGCTTCTATTCTCTCTATTTCAACCTCTTTTTTTATGTGTTGTATTACATCCTCCGTGCTGGGTTTATACATAATACAATTCTCACAACCCTCCATCTGAAAGCATATTTTGGGTATGAACCTGTATTTCTTAAAGCCTTCAACAAGCACGATATCGTACTCTCCCTTCAGAGAGAGGAGCACCCCGGATATACTCTCGCCCTTTCTAAAGTGCACGTTCTCTCCATTCATCAGAACAACCTCGGCGGCACCACTCTGCATGAATCTTGTGCTATCCTTACCTGCAACGTCGATTCCATGGGGTGTGTGCTTTACCACTGCAATTCGATATTCGGGCAATCTCTCAATAATCTCACAGATCATGGTTGTTTTTCCTGAATTGGAAGGGCCGCAGAATCCCAACAGCATTCAATCACCCCAGAGATATACGGTAACTTCCTCATTCCTCTCCACGATGTCCACATTATGAGGTATAATGATATAGCCATCAGAGTTTGCCATACTTGTAATAGCCCCTGAGGTTTTATATGCTGGATATGCGACATTATCTTTAATCCGCACTGTGAAGAACTGGGTTCTACCCAGTGTGGAAACTATTCTTCTACTCATCCTCGCTTTTATCGTTTTTCTATCTTTGGGAGGCAGTTTCGCCATTTTTCGCAGTGCCGGTGCCAGAAACTGGTAGGAATCACTTAAACAAGAGGTAGGAAATCCAGGCATGCCGAGAATCATACGCTTGCCCACTGCACACCAGGTGGGTTTTCCCGGCTTTATCTGTACCCCATGGAAAAGTATTTTCGCATGCTTGGATACAACATCGATTAGAAGGTCGCGATCACCCACAGAAGAGCCTCCAGAGAATACGATGAGATCGTACTTCATTGCCTTCAAAAGTTTCTCTTCAATATCTGCGGGAGAATCCATAACGTATGGGAATATCACAGGCACTCCTCCATTTTCCCTTATTACGGAAGCGATTGTGTATGTGTTTACATCGTATATTTTTCCAGGAGGTAGTGAGTCTCCAGGCTTTACAAGTTCATCGCCGGAAGGGAGCACTGCCACCTTTGGTTTCTCATATACTTTTATCTCTATAATGCCCATGGCTGCTAGGGCACCTATTTTTGAAGGTGTGAGATAGGTGCCCTTGGTAAATATTTTTTCACCTTTTTTGATGTCTTCCCCCACTGGAGCCACATCAAACCCGGGATGAACAGGTCTATATATTTTCACCATGCCTTCGTTATCCTCGGTATCTTCAGCACGTACCACAGCATCTGCACCCTCTGGAAGCATGGCTCCTGTGGCGATTCTCACGCATTCACCCTTTTTTATTTTCAAGGGTTTGTATTCTCCTGTGTTAATCTCTCCTATACTCTGGAGTTCTCGGGGTGAATATTGTCCTGCACCATAGGTATCCTCTGCCCTAACTGCATAGCCATCTTCTGCAGCCCGCGAGAAAGGAGGTACGTTTATGGGTGAGATTATATCCTCAGCGAGAACTCTGTGCAAAGCATCCTCAAGGGACACCTTTTCCCATCTTTCCACAGGCTTTACATTATCCAGAAGAATTTTCAGTGCCTCCTCATACGGTATTAGGTTTGTAAATGGTCGCATGGAGGGACATGCTCAACTATGCATATCAATTTTGTGATGCTCTGTTTTTCACTGGCGCACCATCCTTGTAATTTATATCATTTTCAACAAGGGATGCTATCAGAAGAGAAAGCGCAACTGGAATAATAGCCATAAGCATTGTGGTGGCTAAGCCCACTAAGGAGATGAGATAGGCCCCTATGAGAGGTCCCGTGGCCCATCCAACAGCCATGGCAGAGTTCATGAGACCAAGTGCGGTGGCTCTCTCCTCTCTCAGACTCATTCTTGCAACATAGGTATTGATGGAATTGAAATATGCGGCCCATTTAAATCCAGATACTAGGGCAGCGAGAATGAGAATAGGAATAGTGGTTGCTCGGAAATAGAGAAAATAGGTAAGAGCATAGCCTAAAAGTCCCATAACAATCACGGGCTTACTGCCTATCCTATCTGCTATGTAGCCCATAAGGTATATGAAAATCAGAGAGAACCCGCTATCGAAGCCAAAGTACCATCCAGCCCATCCCTCTCCAAACCTGTTTTTGATAAGAACGGAAATAAAGGAATAGACCATGGCGGAGGAAATCATTAGCACAAAGATGGAAATGCTCATTATTGTTATATTTTTATTTCTTTTCACAAATTTCCTGGCATTTCCCCATCTAAGTATCAGTCTCCCAGGCCTGTCAAATCTGAATAAAAGACGAAAATCCATAGGTATCTTTTGCTTTTCCTTGAGTTTTAGAAGGAGAAGAATGGCTATAATGAACGGAAATATGGAGGTTACATATAGGGCAGCAAATCTTGTTTTTGGAGGAAATGCGTGAATGACGAACCCACCCATGAAACTTCCTATCATAAAACCTATCTGGGAAAGCACATTGAAAACGGCAAAGCCTCGCCCCACATTTGTGGAAATCTCAGAAATTAGGGCACTGACTGCTGGAGTTTGTGCTGACATGAAGAATCCCTGCATTGCACGCAAACTCAGGAGCATAGCGGCGGAGGTGGCAAATGCCATGAAAAAGAAGAATAAGCCACCTACACCTACACCGAATAGAAGAAACGGTTTTCTGCGCTGAATTCTGTCAGACTGTCTGCCCCAGAAATACTGACCAATGGAAGAGAAGATATTGAAGAGTATAGAGAGCAATGCGATTGCGATGAAACCACCACCCAGATATTTCATGTAATTGGGTAACTGGGGCCATGCTATTCCCCACCCCATATTCACAAATAGAAATGCCACTGAAATGAGCAGCAGATCCCGTGTCAGGTTTTTAAAACGCTTAAGTCCTGCCATAAGAGAAAAGGGCACAAAACTGGTATTTCAATTGTGTATTTAATCGTTTGTATCTCTATGCATAGAAGATTCACATAATAATTAAATACTTTTGCATCATTATGCAAATGTGAAACTCCCCGAAGATGAAATACTTGGTGGAAAAATTCTGAAGGTTATATTTGCCTTAGGGTGGCCGGTTATTGTAACCTCGTTACTTCAGATAGGTTACAATATGGCCGATACATTCTGGCTGGGGAGATGGGGCAGTACTAACAATGCCATGAATGCAGTGGCTGCCATGCAGGTGGCATGGCCACTTATATTTGTGATGATTTCTGTAAGTGTTGGGTTCAGTATTGCAGGACTCTCGCTTATCTCTCAGTATACAGGTGCAGGTCGTGTGGATAAAGCCTCCGAATCCGCAGGGCAACTAATCTCCGTGGGAGTTCTTATGGCTCTCTCTCTATCTATTCTTGGAATATTTCTCTCACCGTATCTCTTGGAAATAATGCACCTTGCACCCGAAGTGGCCGGTTATGCCTATGAATATATGGTAATAATATTTCTTGGTCTACCCTTTATGTTTATCTCCTCAATTTTCATGTTTGTTCTCAGGTCATATGGGGACCCCATAACTCCCATGATTGTAAGTGGGATAGGCGTTGGACTCAACATTTTTCTGGATCCTCTGCTCATCAACGGATACCTCGGATTTCCAGAACTGGGTGTTGTGGGTGCGGCACTGGCTACGGTTCTCACAAGAGGCATGGCAAGTGGTATAGCATTGTACCTTCTCTTCAAGGGTGTAGGAAGCCTTAGAATAAAGGCACAATATCTCAGGGTGAAAATGAATTTTGTGAAAAAGATATTTAAGATAGGATTGCCCGCATCTCTTGGGCAACTTTCCTCTGCACTGGGATTTTTTATACTTATGTGGCTCATAGCCTCCCTGCCAAACTCAACCGTGGCCCTTGCAGCCTATGGAGTTGGGGATAGAATAATTGATGTTGCATTTATCGTTATAAATGGTATTGGAATGGGCATGGCCACGGTGATAGGCCATTCTCTGGGCGCACGGAAATTTTTCAGGGTTAAAGAAGCATTTAATGAAGCATTGAAAATTACATTTCTAATCTTAGTTATTGAAACAGCGATAATTGTGGCATTTCGCAATGAACTCGTGGCATTCTTTATACCCAATAATATGGAAGTTATTGATGAGGGTGCAAGATTTCTTCTTATTTTTGGCATAGGCATCCCGTTTTTCGGTATAATAGCCACAGTAGAAGGTCTCTATGAAGGTGCCGGTTATACTGTGCCCATAATGGTAATAGACCTTGTTCGACTCTGGGGATTTCGTGTTCTCTTCTCCTTCATATTGGGAATATTCCTGGGTTTAGGCTCCACAGGGGTATGGATTGGTATGGCAGTGAGTAACATAGCATCTGCAATCCTTGCCTTGGGATTTTATCTCACAAACTCATGGAAAAGGAGGGTTATAGAGTAGGATTTTATATTAATTTGTACATGGCATTTTATGGTTGAATTTACAGTGCCTGTAGAAAAAAATGAAAAATTGAAAAAGGTGGTTGAACGTATAAATCAGGATGTGGAATTAAAAACTCTGTGGAAGGCATCAAATATCATAGCAATTGATAGAATGGGATTGAATGACCACGGCCCCGTGCATGTGAAGATAGTTGCGAATCTTGCCTTGAAGATACTGAGAATTCTTGTATCTAGGGGAGTTATTCCAGGGATTGTGAAAAATTATAATATGAAAGTGGAGGATGCAGAAATTGTCGTGGTTCTCGCTGCAGCACTTCATGATATTGGTCATGCCATACACAGGGTAGAACATGAGAATAGTAGTGTGGTACTTGCTCCGCCGGTCATAGAGAGGCTCCTGGAGGGCATATATTCTGAGGAGGAGAGAACAATAATGAAGGCGGAAATCTTGCATGCTATTTTCTCACATCGTGCTACAATCATGCCACTAACTCTGGAAGCGGGGATTATAAAAATAGCAGATGCACTGGATATGGAAGAGGGGCGTGCCCGCATACCCTTTGAAATAGGAAAAGTAAACATTCATTCAGTTTCTGCCATGGCCATAAAGGAGGTCAGCATTGAGGAGGGGGAGAAAAAACCTCTGAAGATAGAGATAAAAATGCGCAACTCTGCAGGTATATTTCAGGTGGATGAACTCTTAAAAAACAAAATAGAAACCTCCGGAATTGCAGATTTAATAGAGGTGGAAGCAAAGGTGATTGGCGAGGATGAGGAAAAAATAGTTGATGTTGTGAGATTTTAACTTATTACTCACTTTCTCTCTCTTTCTGCTCTTCCTCGGACTCTTTCTCTTCTTCTGCGCTTTTTTCTTCCTCTTTCCTCTCTGTTTCCTCTTCTACCTGCTCCTTATTTTCTTCTTTTTCCTCGCGCTCTTCCTTAACCTCTTCTTTCTTTGGATAAAATTCCACAAATTTTACATTCTTATTGGCCACGTAATCTCTTATATCCCCAACAATCACATATTTTGCAACGCTCCAGTTAGAATCATATTTGCACATATCTGGAAGCAGAATAATGATATCCTCCCCCTCGATGGATATGTCGAACTTATCTACCTCTTTGCCATAATCCATCTCGATTATGGCCCTTATCTTATCCTCCTCCTTGTCTATCTTTTCAACTACTTTGAACCTGTACTTCAGGGTTTTCCCGGCGAGGGGATGGTTGAAATCTATAACAACCCTTCCAGGGGTAACCGTTATGATCCTTCCTCTCTTGTTGTTGAGTACAACCTCCTTTCCAACCTCAACCTCTATCTTCTGTCTCGCAAGTTCTCGATAAGAGTGTATCTTCATAAGTTTCGGATCTCTCTCTCCATAGGCTTTATCTGGGGGAATGGTGACCTCGTAGTCCTTACCAACCTCCGCCTTGAGTAGTTCTTCCTCAATGCCCTTTATGAGACGACCAGCACCTACAATGGAGACCATAGGTCCATACTTCATGTTTGGATCATGAACTCCATGCTCCTTTGCAAGTTCCTCGCTGGTTGTATCTATTAATGTCTCTTCTCCTTCTTCTACGACCCATGCCTCGTATTCCCATCTTATAATATTTCCCTTTTCCATGGAAATCCCTCACGGGATATCTGGATTCCATATTTAAGTATTTGCCCGTATAGAAGACCTCAGCGCAAAACTTATATGCTTTCACAGTCTCATGGAGAAGTTCCGAGGTAGGAGGATGCACAGGGTAACTAAAGCGTGGGGCAAGGACGAGGTTATATCGCTCTTTGATCCGATTATTGGAAAATGGTTCTCTTCAAAGTATGCCACACTCACAGAACCTCAAGCCTACGCAATACCCATGATTCACGCAGGTAAAAATATCCTTGTATCCTCGCCCACAGGGAGCGGTAAAACATTAACTGCATTTCTATCCATTATAAACGAACTATTTCTACTTGCCAAGAAAGGAGAACTTGAGGATAAGGTTTACTGTGTTTACATCTCTCCTCTGAAAGCCTTGGCCAATGATATTCATCGCAATTTAGAAATGCCGCTGCAGGAGATAAGGGCCCTTGCAAAGAAAGAGGGTGTGGATATACCCGAGATAAGAGTGGCTGTGAGGTCTGGAGACACGAGCCAACAGGATAGGCAAAAAATGCTCCGCAAGCCGCCGCACATATTTATTACAACTCCCGAATCCCTGGGACTGGCTCTCACCGCGCCCAAGTTCAGGGAGAAGTTCAGAGATGTGCGATACGTGATAGTGGACGAGATTCATGAATTGGCAGGTAACAAGCGTGGGGTAATGCTCTCGCTTAATCTCGAGAGACTTGCGAATCTTGCCGGCGAGTACCAGCGCATAGGCTTAAGTGCAACACAGGCACCCATTGAGGAAATTGCAAGATTTCTTGGTGGCTACAGGAATGGTAAGGAGAGGGAAGTGTATCTGGTAGAAGTTGAGGCAACGAAAAAAATGGATCTCAGAGTGATAACACCGGTTGAAGACCTCACCATGGTTCCCTATGAAGTTGCCAATGAGAAAATGTACGATATTCTGGTGGATATAATAAACAATCACCGTACCACACTCATATTCACCAATACTCGAAGCGGTACGGAACACGTGGCCTATAAATTGAAGGAGAGAGGAATAGAAAAACTCGAGGCGCATCACGGCTCCCTTAGCAAGGAAACAAGGTTGCGGGTTGAGAAAGCGCTCAAAAATGGAGAGTTGAAATGTGTAATCACTTCCACCTCACTGGAACTGGGCATTGATATAGGTTACATAGATGTGGTGGTCCAGATAGGTTCTCCCAAGAGTGTGGCCAAGGGACTGCAGCGTGTGGGTAGAAGTGGCCATGCATATGGGCGAGTATCCAAGGGTAGATTTGTGGTTTTTGATAATGATGACCTTATAGAATGCACAACGCTAATTAAATGTGCATATGATAGTAAAATAGATAGAGTGCGAATACCCAGGAACTCCCTGGATGTGCTTGCACAGATTCTGGTGGGAATGAGCCTCGAGAAGAAGTGGAGTGTAGATGAAGCATATAATCTTGTGAGACAATCTTACTGCTACCATGACCTGTCGCGAGAGAAATTTCTGGAGGTACTGCGATATCTTGGGGGTAAGGTTCTGGGAGATGCCGTTTATTCCAAACTCTGGTTTGATGAGGAGGACATGGTGTTTGGGAGGAAGCGTAGTAGCAGAATGATTTATTTCATGAACATGGGTACGATACCCGACGAAGCAGACTATGCGGTAATAGATAAGGACAAAAAGAGACTTGGCTCCTTGAGCGAGAAATTTGTAGAACGTCTAAGAAAAGGTGACGTTTTTGTGCTTGGTGCGAGGAGTTACGAAGTCTTGAGTGTGCACTCTGGAAAGGTGATAGTACGGGATGCCACAGGAAAGAGACCCACCGTTCCCTCATGGGTGGGCGAAATGCTGCCCCGCTCTTTTGACCTCAGTGTGGAGGTTGGGAAATTTCGCAGGGTTGTGGAGGAGTATATACAGAAGTACGGTGAGAAAAAAACAATCGAGATTCTCATGAAGGAGTATTATCTCGATTACAAAGGGGCCAGAAGCATAGTCTCCTACATTAAGCAGGGTATGCACTATGCAGTTCCCACCCATGAGAAGGTGGTTATAGAGGGGTATGTGGACAGGTCAGGAAA
>WALG01000124.1 GCA_015522955.1 DHVE2 group archaeon | reverse complement strand
GTATAGACCTTTCTCCTGCAAGCAGAATCGCTGTAAATCCTTCTCATCACCTGTGAATACTTTGCTCCATACAACCTTGCCATATGGAGACTTCAGAAGCAGTTCAAACTCTCCGTTCTCAACGCCGATATTATATTTCAAAAGCAAGTTGCATGGTTCTTCCACCCCAATTATTTTACTTTTGCTCCCTCGAAAGTACTGAAAATGATAGCGAGTGTAATTAAAGCCGTCACTTCCGCTCATTCCCACCTCAACAGTAAACATTTTCGTCCTTATATCACCATGAAAAAATAGAAGTGCACCTATCAAAAGAAGGAGAACCAAGAAGATGCTTATTGCAGCCATAAAACGTGGAGCGCAGTTAAAGGCCTTCAATCTATACCACACTCCGAAAATTAAAAAGAAAAAAATCAGGATTTGAGAGTTTCGGCGATTTTCCTCGCCACCTCTATACCTGCACGGGTCTGGCCTTCCTTTGTTTGAGCTCCGATATGGGGAGTGAGCACCACATTATCCAATTCGAATAACTTGCTCTCCTTGAGTGGCTCATTCTCGTAGACATCCAGGGCAGCGCCGTACAACTTACCAGATTTAAGTGCATCGTATAGGGCATCCTCGTCCACTATTCCACCGCGGGCCGCGTTGATTATTATTGCTCCATCTTTCATCCTCTCTATTCTTTCCCTGTTAATCATATGCTTTGTTTCCGGCACTAGAGGCACATGCACAGTTATCACATCAGCCTCTGAGATCAGAGTGTCCAGTTCTCGGAATTCTATGCCTAACTCCTTCTCAATGGCTTTATCGGGGCGATAGACATCGTAGTAGATAACTCGCATCCCGAATGCACGTGCCCTTTTTGCCACTTCACGTCCTATTCTACCTATGCCAATGATTCCCAAAGTTTTGCCGTACATCTCTATACCCTTGCACACCTTCTTGGGCCAGGCACCCTTGCGCATCTCGCGATCTGCGTAGGCGATTTTGCGCATAACAGCAAGAAGCAACCCGATAGTGAGTTCTGCAACGCTTATGCTCGTAGCTCCCGGTGTGTTTATCACTTTTATTCCCTTGCTCTTGGCATATTCCACGTCTATATTATCCAGGCCGACACCCGCTCGACCAATAACCTTGAGATTCTTTGCAGCATCTATTATCTCCTTTCGAATCTTGGTCGCACTGCGCACAATGAGAGCATCTAAATCTGCAACATGATTTACCAGTTCTTCCTTGGGTATGCCTGTTAAATCGATAACCTCAAAACCTTCTTTCTTTAGTATTTCCACACCTTCCGAGGCAATGGGGTCACATATTCCAACCTTCATTTCAGTACACCCCCTTTGCCTCCAGAATCTCATCTATGGTGTCTAGGAGGCCTAGGATATCTACAGGGGTTAACTGGCCCATATGGGCAATTCTGAATGTTTTTTCCTTCAAGTCTCCATAACCATTGGAAATACGCAGTCCGCGCTTCACAAGTTCATCGCTGAGTTCTTTTATTGATATCCCATATGTATTGGTTACTGTTGTAACGGTCACACTCTCGTATCCCTTCTCTGCAAAGAGTTCAAATCCTCTCTTTTTTACCCAATCATGCACGAGTTTCTGCATTTTCAGGTGCCTCTCATATCTTGCTTGCATGCCTTCTTCAAGCATAATGTCAAGTTGTGCATCCATGGCATAAAGGAGTGGCACCGAGGGCGTAGTCGGATGTTGCTTACTCTTTTCAAATCTCTGAAGCATACGCACAAAATCGAAATAATAGCCTTTATTCTTTGTGTTTCTGCTTTTTTCCATGGCCTCCTCACTTACAATTGCAACTGCGAGACCTGGAGGAAGAGCCAGTGCCTTCTGTGATGAAGTGATAACAACATCATAGTTGTTTACATTTATCATATCTCCTCCTAAGGAGGAAACAGTATCTATGGCGATGAGTGTATCATTATCATGGGCGACCTTTGCAATTTCATCCGTTGGATTTTTAACGCCTGTGCTCGTTTCATTATGAACCTGTGCTAATAGTTCATACTTTCCCTTTTCCATTTTCTCAGCGATCATCTCAGGTTTTACGGCTTTTCCCCAGTCTGCCCATACCAAATCCGCATCTTTTTCATTGGCGAGGCTCATTTCGTACCATCTCTTGCTGAATGCGCCACATGCTCCGTGCAGCACTCTCCTCTCCGCAAGATTTCTTATGGTACCCTCCATGACTGCTGAGCCACTGGAGGTGAACACGAAAATATAATGGTCGGTGTTAAATAGTTTCTGCATCTTTTCAACAATTCCCCCATATAAATCACTCATCTCCTTGGTGCGATGTCCTATAATGCGTTGAGCCATTGCTATACGCACACGATCGTCAACCTCGGTGGGCCCGGGTATGAACAGTTTTGGCGTATTTTTTATCATCATTCATCACCGAAGGTATATAGAATTCCACAATATTAAGTTTTCATGGAAAGTTCTGAATCCAAACCAACTTTTGAGGTTCTAAAGCCCTCATAATTGGAAAAATTGTCTTAGTTTTTATATGGTCACCGTATTCACTTCAAAACTATAAAGTGAGACAAAAATATATATATTGAGTGCATGGAGAAAAATGGTGATCCTATGATTTGTGAACTTTGTGGCAAGGATGTTCCGCGATTGCACAAGGTGGTTATAGAAGGGGTTATCATGAATGTATGCGATGATTGCGCCAAGTTTGGGAAGGAAATAAAAGGTAATGAAGTTCCTAAGGACGTAAAGTATCTGCCGCCAGAAGTTGTTAGAGAGAGGCTTGAGAGAAAGAAACCCCGGCAGAGACGCGATGTTCTTGAAGAGGAGGAGGTTTTGAGAGAGGACTACCCTCAACTAATAAGGAATGCCCGTGAAAAACTTGGGCTCACGCAGGATGAACTGGCCAAGAGAATTCTGGAGAAAAAGACAGTTATATCAAAAATTGAGCGTGGCGAAATGAGACCTGATGAAAAGTTGATTAAGAAACTGGAAAAAGCATTGAATATAAAACTGAAGGAAAAGGTTAGTGGAGTTTATAGAACCGAGGAGAAAAAGAACGTCTCGCTTACCCTTGGAGACCTGCTCAAAGGTGCATTGTGATGGATGCCCTAGGTATGGCAGTGGCCTTAATCGTAATTATATTTCTTACCATAATAATTCAGTATCTTTTTAACCCTTCATGGCATAAACTGGGACTTCCAAGAGATCTTGAGAAGAGAGAATCAGACACACATGAAAAAAAGATTACCAAAGAGGAAAAGGAATTTTATCGTGAAATTTGGAGTGCGAAAAAGAAAAAATTATAGGAGACGTGCTCTTATAAGCCCTCTCAGAGGTACGCCATTCACTTCGTCCCAAGGTGTTTTATTCACGAGAACTACTGCAAGAACAGGCTCGCCACCTGCATTTTTCACATCCTCAATGGCCTTACGCATGGTCTCTCCCGTACTTAAAACATCATCCACAAGAACCACGCGCTTACCTTGCACATGGGCATAGTTAGATGAAAACGCACCTTCCTCCCTCTTTGGATGAGGTCGGTAAATGATCATCTCCACATTCATCTCCTCAGCAATGAATGTGGCTAGGGGTATTCCGTTGATAAGGATGCCAACAATAGCGTCCACGTCAAAATCTCTCTTCTCCATCTCTTCCATTATTATATCTGTCATTATCTCTGCAATTTTGGAGATACGGTATGGGAATATCCCAATGCTACGCCATCCTATTTTAACATCTCGTGGGAGTTCCTCCGTAGATGCTCCCTTGGTAAGAAGCCATTTCACCGTGGTAGTGGAGAGATGCATCTCAGTGGCAATCTCCTTTATATCTAAACCCTTCTTTCGGAGATCCATGGCCCTCTGGGCCAACTCTTCAACACTCTTCATCCAATCACCTCTAAATCAGCACTCATAGGGCTCATCATCCCATCAGCTGACCCTCTTTTCATCACAGATGTAGGAATCTATTGAAGATATTTAATCTTTTACCTGATACTTTTTCTAAAAAATTAGACATCTATTTTAAATGAGGAGAGAGGTATCATAAAAAGTTTTATAAAAGATGACAAATTGGATGAATGATGCTGTGTGTGGAATGTGGAATCAGAGAGGCAAAGTACGATAATCTATGCGAGGTATGCTTTCGTAAGAAAGTAAAATTTACGGCAATGCCTCAGCATATGGAAGTAACTATATGTCCTCACTGTGGAAGTGTTAAATTCAGGGGAGAATGGAAAAAGCTGAGTTTAGAGGAAGCACTTCGGGGACTTATTGAGA
Source organism: DHVE2 group archaeon (assembly GCA_015522955.1). GTDB lineage: Archaea > Thermoplasmatota > Thermoplasmata > Thermoplasmatales > Aciduliprofundaceae > S014-41. Next base: position 6,099 of record WALG01000124.1, on the reverse strand, counting down.
GAAATGTGGATTTTCTTCATGACTATGATTCGTATACCTTTGAATTCAAGTACAGAGAAGACAGCGAAGGATATATCTTGGATGTGACCTTCCACATAAAATACAGAGATTTGTGGATAGATGAGGAGCATGTAAGTCATGTGAGTATTCATTATGAGTCCTGCCCGAGATGTAACAGATACTTTGGCAACTATTTTGAAGCGATTCTTCAACTTCGGGGGATGAGAGAGGGAGAATCGTATGAAGTTCTTGAGTATGCACATCGTAGAATAGAGCATTACGCTGTAAAAAATGAAAATTTATTTGTTACCAAGGAAGAAGGAAAAAAAGAGGGCTGGGATATATATTTAAGTGATAAAAGAGAAGCGAAGAAGATAGCAAAAGATATTTGCGAGAAATACGGTGCAGCACTCAAGGAATCACCGCAGATTGCCGGACGCAGGGATGGTCGCGATATGTATCGTGTGACCTATTCTGTTAGGTTACCTTCATATAGGGCGGGTGACGTGCTTTGCATAGAAGGCGTTTACTATCTCCTTGAGAGAGTGAATCGCAGTGTGCTTAATCTTCTCTCTCTAAAAGATGCCCGCAGAAAAACGGTGGATACTAAGAAGCACATGGTGGAGGAAGTATATCCCCAGCATGAATTTGAGGAAGGTTTAATTGTTTTCTCCCGTGATGGAAATCTCCAGATAATGGACTCGCAGTATCGTGTGGTGGAAACCCGTAGCCCTTTCATATTTGAGGATGGGCAGAAGATCAAATTTGTGAGAATCAAAGGGGAGGTGTATGTGCTCCCATGTTCGTCATAGTTGTGCTATTCTCAAGTGATAAATTTTTAATGGTCAGGCATCCACACAGGGGCTGGGAATTTCCCGGGGGAACAGTGGAACCAGGCGAAACACCCGAAGAGGCGGCGAAGAGAGAGTGCATGGAGGAGGCCGGCATAAAAATCAAAATCACTGAGACTCTAAAAAAATCCCCGGAAATGGTTGTTTTCAAAGCCATAATTTTAGATTTTGAGGGCGATGGAGAAATGGAATATTCACTTTTCCAAACTTTGCCCCACTTTTTATCTTTCCCGGGAGCGGAGGCGGCGGAATTTTTATCTCTGGCGGGGTATCCAGTAAATAGTTCTATATAGTGAATATAGTGATATATATATTATTTAGAAATGTTTTTGAGGAGGATGCCCATATCTCATTATGTTTACACTTATAGTCCTACTACTTGCACTGGGTGCAGCCCTATATATGGCTTGGAATATTGGAGCCAACGATGTTGCCAACTCAATGGGGACCTCGGTGGGAAGTGGTGCTCTCACGCTTAAAGGGGCAATTATCGTTGCCGCAGTCTTTGAATTTGCAGGTGCCGTTCTTGTGGGCAAACATGTCACCAGTACCATAGCAAAAGGAATCGCTGACCCCACACTCATAGATCCAAATATTTTGATGCTTGGAATGCTTGCCTCACTGTTTGCAGCAGGAATATGGGTCACAACGGCAACATATTTCTCACTTCCAGTATCAACAACGCACTCCATAGTGGGTGCCGTCATTGGCTTTTTGCTACTCTACAACTTCTCGCTCATTCACTGGGATGTGGTATGGAGCATAGTTGCCAGTTGGATAATCTCCCCCCTCTCTGGATTGTTTATAGCATATCTTATATTTCTAACCCTGAAAGTTACGGTTCTTTCTAAAAAAGATCCAATTAGAGAGGCAAAACTTGTTGCACCGTTCTTCATATTTTTCTCAGCAGTGGTTATAACCATGTCTATAATATACAAGGGGCTGAAAAATCTTGACTTGAATTTGGGGCTTTCCATGTCTCTAATGGTATCCTTGCTGGTGGGTATAATTGCAGGAGCAGTTGGATACCTCTTTATGCGCCGATACTCATATGAATATGCTACAAGAGAGGATAAATATAAAAAACTCGAAAAGTTTTTCATATATTTGCAGGTTATGACTGCAGCCAGTGTGGCCTTTGCCCATGGTGCCAATGATGTGGCCAATGCCGTTGGTCCTCTGGTGACTATCGTAGACATATATAATGGAGTTTCCCTGGGAGGTCAAACTATCATACCTCTCTGGGTTCTCGCTTTAGGTGGCCTGGGAATTGTTATAGGTATATCTACTTGGGGTTACAGAGTGATATACACCATTGGAAAGAGAATCACTGAGGTGACGCCCACACGAGGTTTCTCTGCAGAACTTGCTACGGCATTCACAGTTCTTGTATTCTCCAAACTGGGAATGCCCATTTCCACATCGCATGTTATAGTCGGCTCTGTGATTGGTGTGGGAATTGCCCGTGGTCTTGCCACCGTGGATTACCGTGTTATACGCAATATAATCTATTCGTGGGTGGTGACCTTGCCTGTGGCCATGGGTATATCCGCAGGAATATTTTTATTGTTAAAATCGATATTCATAGGATGAGGGGATGATAATATGAAATTCATGAGGACACCAATAATAGAAACCCTGAGAAAATCTCCATTCGAGGCGCTGAAGGATCATGCAGATATAGTTTGCGAAAGTGGAAAATTACTCACTGAGGTATTTAACGACTTACTTCAAAATAAATTTGAGAACATCGATGAGAGACGGAAAAATATAGAGGAACTGGAGTTGAAGGCTGATTACATAAAGAGTAACATACGAAATCATCTGCCCAAGAGTGTGAAGATGCCCGTAGACCGTGGTGTTTTTCTCTCGCTACTCAGTGAGATTGACAAGGTTGAGGACATTATTCAAGATATTACAGAATGGATATCCATTCGTGAAAAGCCAATACCGGAGAATCTTAAAGAAGATTTTAAGCAATTGTTTGAGAAAGCCTTAGAATCGGTAGAATATGCGAAGAAGGCGGTGGAAGCCCTGAATCTGGTTATAGAATCTTCATTCTCTGAAGACGAGAGAGAGAAGACAAAGAAAATAATCGGGCAACTTCATAAAATTGAACATGAAAGTGATTTGATGGAGAGGGCCTTAACTAAGAAGATATTTGCCATGGGGGAATCGCTTACCGCAGCGGCTCTTTTTCATCTAAGTAAACTTGTGTTTCTCCTTGGTGATATAGCCAATCATGCTGAAAATGCTGGAGACCGGGTAAGAGCACTGGTAGCCAAGTGACATGCCATGCTAACGGTAATAACTCACATGGATGCCGATGGCCTTATCTCCCTTACTTTGCTGCTCAAAAAGCTGGGCGGGGCACGCATTAGAGCATATTTTACCTCTCCTGTTCAGTTGCGTGATACCATATGTCATTCTGTAAATAAAAGGACGAATCTGGGGAAACTCTACATATTTGACATGGCCGGAGAACGTCGGGCAATTTACGCAGCGGCCATCTACGACCATGTGGTATGGATAGACCATCATAGATGGACCCCAGAAATAACGCTTCCCCATATGGAAATAGTTATTGACCCCGAAGCAAGGAGTGCCGCAACCGTCGTTGCACGATATTTAGGAATTGAGACACCCCTGGTGAAAATTGCAGAACAGATAGATACCAACCATGTGGAAGATGACGAGGCGGAGATGCTCAGAAATGTAATTGGAGCACTACGATGGAAATTTTATGGAAGGGAACTCAGCATCAAACTTTACCATCTTGCTGAAGAACTCATGGGCGAGGACCTATTCGTTCTTCGAAATTACAGTGATATTGTGAGTGAATATTCGGTATGGGTGGAATATCTCAGGGAAAAGGTTAAAAAAGAGACAAAGATCTTTATGGAGAAGGGAATGCGTATAGCAATATTTGAAACCACAGAGTCTGTGCCTGTGTATATTATATCCAATGACCTACAGGAAAGGGAAGGGTCATTTGACCTCATCATAGTACTAATCCACAAAATGGTGAAATCGCAACCAGTCACAAAGATAGAATTTCGCACCCATACCGATGTAGACGTTCTCAGAATTGCAAAGTTCTATGGTGGTGGGGGACATATCAAGGCCAGTGGGGCTAGTGTCAGCGATATAGTTACCATCCCCGAGATTCTGAAGGCCATTGACCTCCTTTACTGAGTGTGTGGTATCTCATCTCCAGTTGACAGGCCTTGCAGATATCCTGTGGGGTAGGTTCACCACATATCTTACAGGGATGAAGTTGTGCCATATATTTTTCTTCAAGTAGGGGCTTTACATCATCTAAAAATCTGAGGATCGAAAATTTAACTGAGGGGTCCTTTTTCTCTAAATTGTTGAGAAATTCACGGTGTGTATCCCTCAGAGCAAGGGGTGCATAGGGGCATCTTTTAGGATAATACGGAATATTTGTTAGGGTCACATATAAGCGAACCTCATCCTCCAGAACTTTTCTGAGTGGGAGAATCCTTGGCACAAATCCTTCACGCCGCTTGGTGTGAGGTGCCATTCTTGCAAGTCTTGGAGTATCTCCCCTGGTAACGTTCATCAGCACAGATTGTGCTATATCATCTAAATTCAATCCAAGCACAAGATAATCTGCATCAACTTCCTTGGCATAAATATTGAGAACTTTTCTGCGAAATACTCCACAGTATGTGCAGGGAGCCAGTTCTTTATCCACTCGAGCCACATCATCGGTGGTTATTCCTATGTAATCCCTAAATGAAATTGTTTTATGCTCTATGCCCAATGAATCTGCGAATTTATGGGCTACTCTGGAGCAATTAACTCGAAAATCTCCTATTCCCTCATCCACAGTAACAGCAAGGAGTTCAAGATTTCTCCATTTTCCGAATATTTTGCTCATTTGGTAGAGTGTAAGCATACTGTCTTTACCACCCGAAACCGCAATCAATACTCTATCATTGCGGTTGAAATGCACCTGCTCTCGAATCTCCCTTTTCACCTTTCTATCTATGAAACTTAAAAAATGTTCCCTGCATAGGGCGATTCCCGCATATTTTATTTCTGCCACAGCCTCTTTTCCACACTTGGTGCATTTCACATCATACCCAATATCTCAAGGTATTAACATTTTTTCATAATCAAAATTAAGATGAAATTGGGCGGATTAGAGGATAACTGTCGCTGTTATCTACTCCTAGAATGTGGTAGGGTGTATCCCCGATACTATCTCCGTTGCTATCCGTACCGTTGTAATCGGACCAGTAGTTCCCTACGGAGCCGTTATCCCACCGATTCTCACTATCATCATACACCTGAATTGTGTTGTTTATAAAATTATTAAGATAAATCAGGGAATCCGTAGAGAAAGCATCCACACCATAGTAATTTCCAAGAATTCTGTTGTACATGATTGAATTTCTGTTAAGCATATTGTTTACTCCTGAGACATAGATACCAAAACCACACCGCTCCGGCATCAGAGGGTACGGATACCCCAATCTGATTTTTCAGATAGTAAACGGGCTTTCCATGTATCAGATTTTCACTTATTGTAGAGTTGGATGAGAAACCCTCTATGTTGATACAATCATAGTTGTAGAGTATCTTGTTTTGATATATCATGGAACTGTTGCCATTGAGGATAAATCCCATTTTATTTTCCATCATAGTGTTATTTCTGAAAATATTGTGATTGCCCCATATTGCCAACCTTGACAATAGATAAAATACTTTCACTAATTAATAAATTTTACTTTTTAAATGCAGGTCAGGATGTAAAGAATAATTGAAAGTATTGTGGATTTAATTCTGAGACACCGGTTTCCCCGCTTTCAGATAGTAATCCCAGTCTCCATGATAGAGTATCTGGAATCCGTAGGTGAGTGCTACAGGGTCAAGTTCTTCATTTCCGTGGATAACTGCAAGTATTCCAAAATCTTTGAAACTACGGTATCCTAGGTAGAATCCGTATCCGGGACTATAGGGAAAGGAATCAATATCCAGAATCCACACATCGAATCTTTTGAATGGTAAAAATAAACCTTCTGGGTTCATTCTGATGCAATTCTCCTCATCCTCGCAGTTGTTGGCTGTACATCGTATCTCCTGCACACTTTTGAGAGAGAGAAGTGAAGGATACCACTTCGCTTGTTTTAGAGAGCATGGCGTAATGAGTATTCTTTCAGGGTCTTTAACACAGAATGCTAGTAATTTTTTAATTTGTGGTTCCATGGGAGGGTTATGG
>WALG01000123.1 GCA_015522955.1 DHVE2 group archaeon | reverse complement strand
CTATGGGTTTATTTACCTTCACCACGCGGTTCAGATCTATGGGTGTACCACTTACAACAACATCTGCATCAGCATTGTTAATTGTCTCTTCAAGTTCTTTCATCTGCTTTTCACCATAGCCCATGGCCGGAAGAATCACGTGGAGATGTGTATATTTCTTGTAGGTATCAATTATTGAACCGACTGCATAGGGTCTAGGGTCTATTATCTCCCTGGCACCGTATCTTTTGGCAGCCACGTAGCCAGCACCGTATCTCATTCCTCCATGCGTAAGTGTGGGGCCATCCTCCACCACAAGAACCTTCTTACCCTTTATCAACTCGGGCTTATCCACGAAAAGTGGCGAGGCAGCCTCAATCACGGTGGCCTGGGGATTTGCTCTCTCAATGCTGTCAAATATCTCCTGAATATCATCACGGTTTGCGGTATCCATTTTGTTAATCACAATCACATCTGCTGCACGGAAATTCGTCTCACCGGGATGATATTTCATCTCGTGTCCAGGACGATGAGGGTCGGCTACGACAATCCAGAGGTCAGGTTTGTAGAATGGAAAATCGTTGTTGCCGCCATCCCAGATTATCACATCTGCCTCCTTCTCTGCCTCGTGAAGTATTGCCTCATAGTCCACACCTGCATAAACCACACCACCCATATCTATGTAGGGCTCATATTCTTCTCTTTCCTCGATTGTACATTCATATTTATCTAGGTCTTCGTAAGATGCAAATCTCTGAACCCTCTGCTTCACAAGGTCTCCATAGGGCATAGGATGGCGAATGGACACCACTTTTAAACCCTTATCTCTCAGCAAGCGGAAAACCTTACGTGAAGTCTGGCTCTTTCCGCTTCCAGTTCTCACAGCAGTGACTGCTATCATAGGCTTCTTGCTCTTTATCATCGTACTCTCTGGTCCCAGAAGCCAGAAATCTGCTCCCGCTGCATGTGCACGAGATGCTAAGTGCATTACATGCTCGTGAGGGACATCTGAATAAGCAAATACCACAATATTAACATTCTTCTCTCTTATTATTTTCTCCATATCCTCCTCAGCGAGAATGGGAATTCCGTTTGGATACAGTTTTCCTGCCAGTTCCGGAGGATAAAGTCGCCCTTCTATATCTGGTATTTGAGTCGCTGTGAAAGCCACTACCTCATATTCGGGGTTATCTCTGAAAAACACATTGAAGTTGTGGAAATCTCTACCTGCTGCGCCTAGAATCAGAACTCTCTTCTTGACCATTTTTCTCACCTCATGAGGGCATGCGTAGGATTTATATTAAGATTGGCCTTTTTAATAAAAAATTGGGAATTTTGAAGGTATTTTACACCTTTTTTATGATTATTTTTACCTGCTCTCCATCTATTTGCCATGTTTTGACATATCCACCCATGTTTTCGCTCTTTAAATCCATGCTCTGGGTCTCTCTCATAATGTAATCTCTGTGCGTCTCCACTGCCTGTTTTATGATTTCATCTCCAATACAAGAGGAAATAATTTTTGCATCGTACTCCAGGTCCAGGTCCTTACGCATCATCTGGATTCTCCGCACAATCTCGCGTGCCAGGCCCTCGTATTTAAGTTTCTCTGTTATATTCGTGTCAAGATAAACCACTATGGGTAAACCTTCCACCTCTGTAGCCAAGATACCCTCCATGGGCTTCTCCACCACATTGATATCTTCGGAGTTTAAAGTGTAGCCTTCAATTACAAGATTCCCTGTGTTTAGGTTATCAACAATCTCCTGTGGACTCATGCTGCCCAATGAGTTCAGAACCTTCTTTAGGTCTCCCTTGACTTTGGGACCCAGAACGCGGTAATTGGGTTTAATCTCTATGTTCATAATCTCACCGGAGGAACTTTTTATCTGGATATTCTTCACATTGACCTCTTCCTTTAACACCTCTTGAAATTTTCTTATTGTTCCGTGATATTTTTCAGGGGCCACTACAGTCAGGGTTCTTAACGGTTGCCTGAGTTTTATGTTGGCCAGTTGTCTTGCTCTTCTTCCTGCCTCAGCGATTTTTATGGCTATATTCATCTCCTCTTCAAGTTTTTCATCTATCAATTTCTCGTTGCAGTGGGGATAATCTTCAAGATGTATACTTTCCTTTTCGCCCCATAGGTTTTGATACATTACCTCTGAGAAGAATGGAGTGAAAGGGGCCATAACCTTTGCAAGGGTATTTAGAGCAGTATAAAGCGCGGTGTATGCTGATATTTTATCCTTACCTACCTCTTCCTTCCAGAATCTGCGCCGAGAACGACGTAGGTACCAGTTGCTCAACTCGTTTATAAATCTCTCCAATGCCCTCGTTGCTTTATGTATCTCCAGGTCATCTAAATTTTCACGTACCTCCTTTATGGTAGAGTTCAGTCTTGAAAGAAGCCATTTATCCAGTTCTATCGTAACCTCTCCGCACTTATCAGGCGTGAAGTCATCCAATGTGGCATTGTTCTTGAAGAAGAGGAACACATTGGATATGGTTAAAAGAGTTTTCTGCATGTACTCACGAACTAAATTCTCAGAGAATCTGCGACTCTTCCACACCGGAGAGGCATAGAGATATAGACGTACAGCATCTGCACCTACGGAGTTCATTATTTCCATGGGATCCACTGCATTTCCCTTACTCTTGCTCATCTTTTCTCCATCTTCATCGAGAATGAGACCCAGGGTAAGCACATTCTTATACGGCGCCTTATTGAAGAGAAGTGTGGAAATCGCCATGAGTGTATAGAACCAGCCCCGTGTCTGGTCCAGAGCCTCTGTTATGAAATCCACAGGGAATGCATCCTGAAAATCTTCCCGATTTTCGTGGGGATAGTGAAACTGTGCAAAGGGTGCGCTTCCCGAATCAAACCAGACATCTATGAGGTATGGTTCTCGTTTCATTTCCTTACCGCAAACAGGGCAGCGAATGCGTATTTCATCCACATAGGGCCTGTGCAGTTCGAAGTGCTCCGGTATTGAATCAGGGATGGCATGCTGGAGAAGTTCCTCTTTGCTTGTGGGTATGAACACATGTCCCTCCGGGCAGGTCCAGATGGGAAGAGGGGTACCCCAGTATCTGTTGCGTGAAAGGGCCCAGTCTTTGACCTCCTCCAGGAAATTACCAAATCTTCCGTGTTTAAGATGCTCAGGTTTCCAGTTTACCTCCTCGTTGTTTCTGAGCAGATTCTCGCGAACCTTGCTCATCCCGATGTACCATGTATCAAGTGCATAGTAGAGTAGAGGAGTACCGCATCTCCAGCAGAAGGGATATGTGTGCTCCACAGTGCCTTTACTGTACAGTTTTCCCTGCTCCTTGAGCCATTGAATTATATGCTTATCCGCATCCTTCACGAACATTCCCTTCCAGGGTGTATCTGTGAATTTTCCCTCCTCATCCACCGGTTTTATTAGAGGAATACCCTCCCTTTTGCAGAGATTATAATCATCCTCACCGAATGCGGGGGCGATATGCACAATACCTGTACCTTCTTCAGTGCTCACAAAGTCTGCTGTGGTAACGTAGAATGCCTCAAAATTTACCGGCACAAATGGAATGAGTCTCTCATATCTTTTTCCCTTAAGTTCCTTGCCTTTTAGTTCCTTTATTATTTTTGCATCTCCCAGAACTTCTTTTACACGGGCTCTGGCCACATAATATTTTTCATTATCTTTTTCAGCAAGCACGTAATCTATATCCTCGCCCACGGCAAGTAGGAGATTGGAAGGCAGTGTCCATGGAGTGGTTGTCCAAACCAGAAAATATGCCTCCTCGCCCAGAACCTTGAATTTCACATAAATGGACGGGTCCCTTGTGAGTTTATAGCCCTGGGCCACTTCATGACTGCTCAGAGGTGTGCCGCATCTGGGACAGTAAGGAACCACCTTGTAATCTTTGTAGAGAAGTCCCTGGTCATAAATTTTCTTCAGTGCCCACCACACGCTCTCGATATAGTAGTCTTCCATTGTCACGTATGCCTTTGAGAAATCAATCCAAAATCCTATGCGCTTGGACATCTTTATCCATTCATCACGATACTTGAAAACACTCTCTTTGCAGAGTTCATTAAACTTTTTAATTCCAAATCTCTCAATCTCTTTTTTTGAATTTATTCCGAGTTTTTTCTCTACCTCGATCTCCACAGGTAAACCATGACAGTCCCACCCAGCAATCCATGGGTAAATCTCATAGCCATCCATGGCCCTGTATCTGAGGATTAAATCCTTGATGGCCCGGGTTAATGCGTGTCCAATATGGGGCATGCCGTTGGCTGTGGGCGGGCCCTCTAAAAATATAAATCTTTTATGTCCCCTATTTTTTTCTCTCAATTTTTCAAATATATTTTTACTCTCCCAATCTTCTATGATTTTCTCTTCCATTCTTGGAAAATCGGAGATACTGCGCAGTTCCATAGGTCGGGATGATGACATCCTTATATATATTTTCTCCCCCACGGATTGGAGGAGTTCTAAATCTTCGCAAAAATTAAATAAATGATGAATGATGCCGCTCTATGGATGCGTTGGTTCTGCATGGTGGTGCTGGACATAAGAGTGAACTCAGAGATGTGATGCAGAAATATGCAGAGGAGGCATTTAAAAATGATGCACTGGAATCTGTAATTCAGGCAGTTGTTTTCATGGAGGATAACCCGCTTTTCAATGCGGGTACTGGAAGCAATATGCGCATGGATGGGAGCATTCAGATGGATGCAGCAGTCATGGTTCCTGGAGATTTTGGTGCAGTTATTAATATAGAAAATGTGAAGAATCCTGTACTTGTTGCAAGGGACGTGATGCATCATTCACCTCACCTCATCCTTGCAGGCGATGGAGCGGTTAAGTTTGCACGTAAGATGGGCTATCCTGAGTATAACCCTGCTACTGAAAAGGCCAGAGAGCGGAGGGATAAGGTGATTCAGGAGTTGAGAAATGGAAAGATACCCTCTTATTATCATCCTGATTTCCTTATGGAATTCCTTGGTGATACTGTGGGTGCGGTAGCGCGTATAGACGAGAAATTTGCCGCAGCGGTTTCCACAGGAGGTACGAGTTTAACACTGCGGGGTAGAGTTGGGGACTCTCCCATTATCGGTGCGGGCATCTATTGTGGTGAAAATGGTGCAGTGGTGGCCACCGGGATTGGAGAGGAAATAATAAGGCACATGCTATCTCTTGCAATTTACAACAGGATAGGTACCGCGCCCCTTGAGGAAATATGCAGAGAGGAAATAGAGAAATTTGGAGATGTGCCCGTGGGTGTTATTGCGGTGAGCATTGAAGAGGAATGTGCAGTATCCAACAGGAATATGCCGTATGCTATACTTCGCATGGAAGAACGAAATCGGTAAGTTTAAATTCTTTATAATCTATGAAGGAGTATGGCTAAAGTTGATGAACTGGCAGCAGAGATTACAAAACTTGAGAAAATGGTGAAATCTCTGGACCGAAAACTGGAGAAACTCATCAAGAGGCAGGAGCAAGTGGAAGAGAAACTCAACTTACTTGATGAGTTGTCCAAGCAATTTTCAACGTTCCCGGTGAAACTGAATACTACAACATTTCAAATCACTTCACAGTTAGAAGAGATAATTAAGGAAATAGAGGAAACCATTAAGAAGAGAGTCGATGAGAGCATGGAGAAAATGGACAAACTTGTGGATATAAATAAGAGATTTGATGAATTTGAGGAGGATATGGATGCATATGTTTCCAAGATAAGGTATATGCTTATAGAACTTGAAGATAGTTTGAGGAGGAGATAATTATGGTTGATGCAAAAAAAGAAAGGGAAATAATGGTAGATGTGCTGAGTTCTCTCCGTGATGCGGTACCTCGTAGCCTCAAAAGGAAGATACCTGATGCCGAGAAATATATGGATATCGCTATTGGCATAGTGAAGGAATATGAGGATATTAAAGAGCGTCTTGAAGAATACGATAAGGATCTCAAGGAAAACATAGAGATTCTTAAAAAAATACAGGAGAGGGATGGGAAAAGAATAATTGAGAGAGAAGAGGAATTAAGTGCCAAAGAAAAAGATCTCCAGAAACTTTTGGATAAACTCACGGATATTGAGGCTAGGGTTCACAATGTTGAAAAAAGGGAAACGAGGATTGTGGAGAAAGAAGCGGAACTGAAAGAGAAAGAGGCCCTGCTGGATGAAAATGAAAAGAAACTCAATGAACTTATAGAGAAAAATGATGCGTTGAACCAAGAGATAGAGAACAGGGTTGCAACGCTCACACAGATATTGGGCAGAATTGAAGAGGAAAGGGCAAAACTTGAAAAGGAGAAGAAAGAAGCGGAGAGCGAGTTATCCAGTAGAGAGAAAGCACTGGAGAGATTGAAGAATACACTGGAACTCAGGGCTAGGGAAATAGAAAAGAAGGAGGAGGATCTAGCGAATTTTGAAAAGCGCAAATTTGAACTTAGAAGAGAGATAGACGAACTGGAAAAGCGTAAGAAAGAAGAGGTAACTGAAGCGGAGAGGAAACTAAAGGAAGAGGAGAAGCGCATACTTGAAAAGGAAAGAGAACTTGCGGGCTATGCAAGAATACTGAGCGAAAAAGAAGAAAAAATGGCTGCTAGGATAAAGGAATTAGAGGAAAAAGAAGCGGAGATAAAGCGGAAGGAGAGAAAACTGAGAGATTATGAGAGGGAGATATCAACACTTCAAGAGGAAATAAAATTCTTGGAAAAAAGAATAAAGGAACTCACCAGGCAGAAAGAGAATTTGCTCAAGGACCTTGCAACCATAAGGGCGCAGATCTAAGCCTCTTTTTATTTTTCCCCTAGAAAAATCTAAATAACGGAGAATATTTTAACCCATACGGCCGAGGTAGCCTAGCCCGGCAAGGCGGTGGATTCGAGATCCACTGGCCGCAAGGCCTCGGGAGTTCAAATCTCCCCCTCGGCGCTGGCTCATCCCCATTTTTTCACGGTATATTTAAGCATAATTGGTGTGAAAAGAGCAGCAAACACGGCCATAAGCACAATAGATGAAAAAATATCGCGACTTATAATGCTACCTTCCAGTGCAACCTGAGCAACAACGAGTTCCACCGCCGCTCTCGCATTCATTCCTGTACCAACAATAAGAGAACTTCGAGTGCTTAGTCCTGCTATTTTACCACCAATAAAACCTCCGATGATTTTACCCGTGAATGCCACACCGATAAGGAGTGGAAGGAACATGGAGAGCACTTCCCCCGAAAATGTAACTGAAAAACCGACCCATGAGAAGAAAAGTGGTCCAAAGAATCCGAAGGACCATTTGGAAATGATGTCCATCTCTGCACGTGTTAATACCTCTCTTACTGCCATTCCCGCAATGAACGCCCCAATCATGGCATGCAACCCGGCAAGGTCCGCAAGTATTGCAAACACAAAAATAAAGATTAAACTTATGCCAAGGCGCTCCTCGCTGGTAAATTTTATAACTCTGCGATAGAGATATTTCGCTCCTAAAGGCGCAAGATAAATTCCAGCGGTAACAAAACCAATGGCTATGGCAAAAGTAATGAGGAGATCTTTTATTGGAGGAATTGTACCGTAATTCTCTATACCCAAGAGCACGGTGAGGAGCATGGTGCCTATTATATCATCTACAATGGCAGCACCCACAATGGCCATGGCATAATCTTTTTTCATTACTCCCAACTGCATAAGGGTGGTTACACTGAGAGCCACAGCGGTTATGGAGAGCGCAGCACCTACATACAGTGAGCCCAGAAGTGAGAGATTGAAGTAATACCCGAGAAGAACTCCCAGGGTGAATGGAACAGCAACTCCAACGCCTGCCACGGCAATGGAAGTTTTTCCAGCATGTCGCAATGCTTTGAGGTCCACCTCGAGTCCTGCACCGAACATTAAAAGGACTACACTAAAATCAATAATTACATCCATGTACCTGTCTCTTATACACAT
>WALG01000122.1 GCA_015522955.1 DHVE2 group archaeon | reverse complement strand
CCTCGTCAAGATTCTTCTGCACCTTCTCATTATCCATACCTTCAGTGTTATCCAAGGCGATTTGAAAATATTGTAGGGCTTCTTCTGGAATATGAAGGAAGTAGAGACATAGACCCACGAAGTTTGCATTGAATGCAATCTCTTCCTTGGTAGTGGAATTTTCTAACTCATCTAAAAAAATCTCCAATGCTCTGCGATAATTCTCGCGACTGAAATGCTTCAGGGCCTCATCTCTCATCATGCTACGCAGTAGATAAACTGAAATTTAATACTTTCTCTCTTTTTCAAGGTATCTAAGAAGCATATGTAAACCTGCAAGAACGTTCACTCCAAATTTAGTATTCGGTGGCAGATTGAGCAGGAAATTCTCTACATTTTCAAAGGGTACTGCAAGAATCTCAATGTCTTCAGTGGGCTCCAGATTACGCTCTCCTGTTTGAACCACGTTCGGGGCATAGAAATAATGTGCTTCTAAGTTGGTAAGTCCGGAACAAAGAAGTCCCGAGAAAAGGGGAATAAGTTTATCCGCTTTATAACCTGTTTCCTCAAGAAGTTCTCTTCTGGCGCAGTCCTCGGGATTTTCCCTATCTTCTGCCAATCCGGCGGGAAGTTCTATCACATAGGAATCTACGGGAAAGCGATAATGCTTCTCAAGGATAAGTTCTCGCCTGGGAGTTAGTGCAAGAATCACTGCACCTTTTCGATATTTCTTGAGTTCCACTGACTCCCATACTGCATTTGGGGCATAATCCTTTCTAATGCGAAGATGCTCTCCTTCGAATATTATTTCTCTTCTCTCAACGTTCATTTTTTTCACTTCTTATTTTTTCTAGTATCTCCTTTGCGTGGTCAAGCCTTACTTTCCCTTCTTCCACAAGTTTATCTGCAACTATATCAATCTCCTCATCCTTTGCCCCAGCCATTACGGCGATATTTCTGGCATGCAAACTCATGTGACCACGCTGAATTCCCTCTGTAGCCAGTGCACGGAGCGCTGCAAAGTTCTGGGCAAGACCCACTGCAGCAAGTACCTCTGCAAATTCCCTACCTGTCTGTACGCCCAGAATTTTTCTTGCGATTTTTGCCTTGGGGTGAGTACTTGTTGCACCACCTATTATACCCACTGCCATCGGCAGTTCTATGGTACCTACAAGATTTCCCTCGGAATCCTTTTCATAGCGGGTGAGTGAGGTGTACCACCCGTCCATTGTGGCAAATGCGTGTGCACCTGCCTCAACAGCGCGCCAGTCGTTGGCTGTAGCTATGAGCACAGCATCTATTCCATTCATTATTCCCTTGTTGTGCGTTGCTGCTCTGAACGGGTCCACACGTGCAAATTCGTAGGCATACAGAATTCCCTCTACCACATCTTTTCCAATCACATCTTTTCGCCACACAGCCCTTGCTCTTGCCAGCCGGTAAATGGCCAGATTACTCAGGATTCGCAAATATACTTTTCCTCCTGTGATATCTTCTATGTAGGGGGCCAAGGCTTCTGCCATGGTATTTACGGCATTTGCACCCATTGCATCGCGAACGTCCACATGGAGATGCACTATCACCATGGGACCCATGTTACTATCTATAACTCGAACCTTTATATCGCGGCATCCTCCACCTACCTTTATGAGCACGGGATCCTGCTCGTTGGCAATGCGCATAAGTTCTTCTTTATGCTCCAGAATTTGCATTCTGGCGAAATGAGGATCACTTAGATTGACCACCTGAATCTGTGCTATCATAACTGGCTCGGTGGAAGAGGTAAAGAAGCCTCCACCTGCTCTGGCTAGTTTTGCTGCATGGCTGGCGGCTGCTACCACACTTGGCTCTTCTATGGCCATTGGGATTAGGTAATCTTTTCCATTGATCAGGAAATTTGTGGCTATCCCCAAAGGTAGTTCTGTCATGCCAATTACATTCTCTATCATTCGGTCTGCAAGTTCTAGGGGCAGGTGTCCCTCTTTTAAAAAGGTGATTTCCTCGTCATTTAGATTTGCAAAATTACCTACTATCTTCAATCTCTCATTCACATTTTTCTTATAAAACCCGGAGAGGCGTGAGGTTTTCATGGTTCCATGATTGCACGGAGCAATAAATATGTTTTTACTGTCACCCATATTTTCTTCTGAGAATTTCATCCAATGTTTCCAGTGCTTTGCTGGCAATTTTATTTTTAATCTCTTCCCGGGTTCCGTTGAATAAATGCCTTTGAACAATGCTCTCTCCTTCAAGGTAGTATCCTATGTAAACTAGGCCCACAGGTTTTTCCTTTGTTCCCCCACTTGGTCCTGCAATTCCTGTGGTGGATATTCCTACAGAAGCGTTAAAAAGTCTGGCCACTCTTATTGCCATCTCTCTAGCGCACTCTTCGCTTACTACCCCATGCACCCTGAGAGTGTTGGATGAGACTCCGAGAATTTTTATCTTTGCCTCATTTGAATATGCCACAACGCCTCCAAGGAAATATCTTGATGCTCCTGGTATGTTTGTGATTTTATGTGCTATCAATCCACCTGTACATGATTCTGCTATGGCCATGGTCAGATTGTTTCTTAGAAGTATGGAAATCATTCCTCATCACTCTGGGCTAGTTCTCTCATTCGTGAGATGCCATCAATTTCCCTTATTGTCTGTGCAACTTCAGGAGGCACGAGATGCTCCCAGGATTCTCCTTTTATGATTCTCTCCCTTATTTCTCTACCCGAATACTTATTTCTATCGTAGAAAGGTGGGATCTCTACTTTATAGCCTCGCTCTTTGAAAAGTCTCTTTGTGAGGGGATTATTGGCAAAGACAACATCAAATGGTGGCGCAATGGCCTCCACGTGAGCAACCCAGAGAGCATTGCGATGAAGATCCTCGATGGGCACAAGATAGTAATTGTGAATGCCACACGCTTCCAAACTACGAGAGATCATGAGATGTCTCTCTCCTGCAGTGAATGGATTCTCCAAGGTGTGGGAATACTGGGCACTCCCGATGCCCACGATAACTGCCTTATACTTGGAAATTATGTACTTTATTACCTCCAGATGCCCGTTGTGAAAGGGCTGAAATCTTCCAACGATAAGTGCTCTCATAAGTTCTCATAATCCTTGATAGAAAATAAATTTTTGCAGGGTTAGGAAAAGAGAAAATATATGAGAAGGGTTATGGAGAGAACAAATACCACGGAGGGAATCACTCTTCTTATTACATGATATAGATTTGCTTTGAAATGTTTTGCGGAGAGTACTAGACATAGATGCACAGGAGATGTTAGATGTCCTGCGTAGCCTGATGCGTAGGCAAGGGCTATGGCAGCATATCCCATGGGATATCCAAGGAGAAGGGGGAAAGTAGCAGCCACATAGGCAAGCGTGACACCCGTCATAAGGCCTGCAAGGTATGGGAGAAGCATGATGACCACAAAGGGTGGTACTCCGTAAGTTTCAAAAAAAGTATATGTATAATACATCGCGTTTGTCTCAAGAACGGCGAATTTCATGAATAGTGCAGCAGCAGTCACGCCTAGAAATGTGGGCTTTAATGCGAATTTGAGAGAATCACCTATTGCATCTCCTCTTTTTTTTGCAGCAAGAATTCCGATAAGGGCGAGGTCTACAACCAAGAGTGAGAAAAACAGATCAATTCTGAATATAAGAGTTAGAATCATGACTACAAGGATAGGCCAGGAAGAATAAATGAATAGAAGCAACGCTCTTCTGGTATTTTTTTCTTTTTTTGGCAACTTTAAATTTTTTCTCTTCATTATGGGGTAATAGAGGAATATGT
>WALG01000121.1 GCA_015522955.1 DHVE2 group archaeon | reverse complement strand
GATATTGCTCCAATGGACGAAATAGTGAAACTGGCGGATGAATATGGTGCCATGACCTACGTAGATGATTCTCATGGTGAGGGAGTTCTTGGAGAAGGGCGTGGCATTGGGCATCATTTTGGAGTGCAGAAAAAGATCGATTTCCAGATGGGCACATTTTCCAAGGCCCTGGGCTCCATGGGAGGTATGCTAGCAGGAGATGAGTATGTGATGGAGTATGTTTACAACACCGCCCGGACATGGCTTCTGAGTGCAGCATATCCTCCAGCGGTTACAGCGGCGAATATCAAATCTCTGGAAATTGTGATGACTGAAAAGGAGAGAGTGCAGCGTCTCTGGGATAATCGCAACTATTTCAAGAAAGGCCTGGAGGATTTGGGCTTTGATACATGGAAGAGCCAGACGCCAATTGTGCCTGTTATGGTTCGCGATTCCAAGAAAGCGAAGGAACTCACGCATAAGTTATTCGATGCGGGTGTATTTGCATTGCCTATTGTGTTCCCCATGGTTCCAAGGGGGCTGGAGCGCATAAGAAACCAGGTTAGCGCAGGTCACACAAAGGAGGATCTCGATTACGCACTCAACGCCTATGAGAAGGCTGGCAAAGAGTTGGGACTAATCTAAACTCCTCCTTTTTTATTTCTCGTGAAAAAGTATCTCTCTATATCTCTTTTTAAATTGGTTGTGGGTTTATATCCTATACTCCTTGCCTTTTCAATGCTGGCATAGGATCTCCTTATGTCTCCTTCTCTGGGTGGTAGATGAACGATTTCCAAATCTTTTCCGCTTATATTTTTGATAATCTTCGCCAGTTCATTTATGCTGGTCTCCTTTTCTGTGCCGCAGTTATATATGCCTGTAGGTTTATCTTTCTGAAGTAGTTTAATCAACTGAACCACATCTTCCACGTTTACAAAATCTCTGGTTTGCTCACCATCCCCGTATATTATCAGTGGCTCGCCCTTCTTTGCTCTATCCACAAATATGGAAATTACACCGGAATATGGGCTATTTGGGTCCTGGCGGGGCGAGAATATGTTAAAGGGACGTACAGAAGCAACTTTTAATCCGTAGAGTTCATGGTATAGAAGTGCATATCTCTCACCTGTCAATTTACTCAGCCCATACGGACTCTTGGGTGCAGTGAGATGAGCCTCATCAATTGGCAGATATCGTGGCTCTCCATAAACGGCAGCGGAGGAGATATAAATAAAATACTTCACATCATGTTTTCGAGCATATTCCAGCAGATTTATCGTGCCAATAATATTGTTCTCAGCATCTATTTTTGGGTCCTCAACACTCTTTAAAACGCTTACCTGTGCTGCAGCATGGATAATCGTGTCTATCTCATAATCTCTTAATGCAGAATCTATCTCTTTACGAATATCCCAAATAATTTTTGTATATTGTGATTCTTTTCTATCCAGACCAATTGAATTGGGAATGCTCTCCACCAGATAGGAGCCCAGTTGCCCTGAGGAGCCCGTAATCAGTATCATATTAGGTTATTGTTTTCAAACTTAAATAATATTGTTCTAACATTATGGCAACAAGTATTTGTATGGGCAATAGATATGGGTCTGTGGACCCTTTCACATTCATTTACCTCACACTAACAGGCATTCTCGTTGGTCTATTAGGCGGTATGTTTGGCTTTGGAGGGAGTTCCATAAGCACCCCGCTTCTCCGGGTTATATTCCTTATACCTCCCTATTTTGCATTGGCAAGTCCTCTGCCAATGACCCTTCTATCCTCTGCGGTGGCATCTCACAGATACTATAGAGAGAAACTTATTGACTGGGAAATAGTAAAGAAAATGCTGCCTGCCATCATTCTTGGTCCCGCTCTGGGTGCCTACGCCACAAAATATGTGAGCGGAAAATTGCTTATGCTCTTTACCGCAGTGTTTCTCATCTATATTGCCATAAGATTCATCACCACAAAAAGGGGGAAAAAGTATGGAACACCCAAGTTCTGGATGGTGCTTTTGGGCGGAGTGTTCATAGGCTTCATTTCAGGTATGCTTGCGAACGGAGGTGGAATATTCATAGTTCCCGTGCTTGTGCTTCTTGGTTTAGAAATAAAAAAGGCAATAGGAACCTCCATCGCCATGGTGTTCTTCATAGCCATTCCGTCGATTCTTGTGCACTGGTATCTTGGCCATATTGACTGGCTAATCACTCTCGCCCTATCCATGGGTGCACTGCCCGGGGCCTATTTTGGGGCTTGGGTAACGGTGAAAATAAACAGAGAAAAACTTAGAAGGGCTTACGGCGTATTTCTACTTCTCTTTGCCATTTACTTTGCAGTGTTTGAACTTATGCATCCCTGAATATTACTTTTATTGTGTAGTTATATTTAAATCTATTGTTACCTCTTTGGGATTTGCGTAAGATCTTTGAATATTTGCCTTAATCCCCTCCCCATGTTTGGCCGATATTCTATGAAGCAGTGAAGAATATTTTATGAGTGCTACTACATTAATAACTTTCTGAAGCAAATAATCTCTTCTTTTTTGAGGGAACAGAGAGGCTACTCTGCTCCTTGCCTGTAATCCTAGAGTGTAGGGCATATCCAGTGCCTTTTTTATGGCCTTAGCGGTAGCAATCGGATTGTTGTATGGCACATAAAATCCTAAATTTCCCATAACCTCCGGGATACCGCCCCGCTTTGTGCCTACCGGAATATCACCCGCCAGCATTGCCTCACAGAGAGTATTGGGCAAGCCCTCGCTTATTGAAAGTTGCACGTAAACTTTAGCCTTCTGATAATATGGTAGTAATTCCCTGTTTGGGGTATATCCTATGACTTCTACGTTATTGGAGGCAATGTTCTCGAGATATCTTTTTGCTTCATTTTCAACTCCTATAACTATAAACTGAGCGTCAGACACATATTTTGCACTTTTAACAAAGGTATCTAAACCTTTTATTTTGACTCTTCTTAAATCTCTTGCGTCTGCGACTGTGAGTACCAATCTTTCCTTGTGTCCGTTTGGTTTCCAGAACTCAGAATCATATCCGGTTGGTAAGGGAAATATGCTATCTCCTTTTAAACCCGTATGTTTCATTACCTCTTTCATCAAGTAATTACTTACGGGGAGTACCATATCCGCGTTTTTCAGTACATATTTTGCGGGGATACGTTCTTTTAAATTAGAAAACGCTCCATAATTTATTTTAGGGAAAGAGACAGCATCATATCCACCAACCACTACTATGGAACCTTTTCTGTATTTTTTAGCATAGTGTACCATGGGAAAAGTGTGCCAGCCTGCAAACCAGCCAAACGCCAGGGAAGAACTCTGTATCGACCTCTTGATTCTTGAGATGTATTCAGGCCATTTTTCTTTGGATTTAGGAGGTGTTATCTGAGTTACCTCATGGTATTTAGATAACATTTTAAAATCTCTTTCTACGAATGTTGATTTTGTATTCCCAATGAATAAAATGTTCATTCCTATCCCCCCACTTTTTTATATATCTCTATATATTCCTTTGCTGCCTTTTCCCATGTAAAATATTTTGATCTCTCCATGCTCTTCATGGAATATTTGTAATACGACTCTGGATCCGTAAGTACGGTTAATATTTTCTCTGCTAAGTCTTGATGATTTCCAGGTTCAAATGTGATACCCGCGTTATCTGCTACTTCTCGTGCCCCTCCACTATTAGGTACTATTACAGGTAATCCCATTCCCATGGCTTCTAGTACGGAGAATCCAAAATGTTCTTGTCTATTAGTATGAATAAAGAGTGACGCAGAGTTGTAGATTAAAGGCATCTTCCTAAAAGGTATAGAAGTAATAATAAATACTTTATTACTTAATCCATATTTTGATATGAAATTTTGAATTTTTCCTTGCAGGGGGCCATTACCTACCATATATGCTTTAAAATCTATTTTGGTAGCAACTAATTTAAGAGATTTTAAGAATACAAAGGGTTCTTTTACTTTAACAAACCTTGAGACCCACAAAATTAGTGGTGTTGTCCCATTTGTGAGTTCTTTAAACTTTTGGGTCTTGAAACTCTCTATCAATCCATGGTATATGTGGGTATATGCCTTTACTCCCAGTTCTTCTCT
>WALG01000120.1 GCA_015522955.1 DHVE2 group archaeon | reverse complement strand
GTATGGTACAAGAACAAGAAGGGCTGGGATGATGCTCTGGATGTTTGGGGCGTGCACGGAGTAGGTGGATTTACCGGTGTCATCCTTCTTGGTCTCTTTTCTACTCTTGCAGTGAATGCTGGAGGCGCTAACGGTCTTTTCTATGGCAACGCCCATTTCTTCCTTGTAGAATTGGCTGCTGTGAGCATCACCGTGATTTACACATTCCTTTTCACCTACGGGGCTCTCTGGCTCATAGATAAAATAACTCCAGTGCGTGTACCCCTAGAAGAGGAAAAAGAGGGACTTGATGAAGCAGAGATAGGTGAGGAAGCCTATATAACTGACTAACCCCTTTTTTCATTTTTATTAAACTCAAATTTGAGTAATGAACGACATCTTTTTAATAGTGATGGTAATACAAACCCTCGTGATGGAGAAGGCAATTGAAGCGGTGAGACACGGAGAATTCGTGTTCATATACGATGGAGAAGGTAGAGAAGAAGAAACAGATATTGTAATTGCCTCACAGTTTATCACTCCAGAAAAGATAAGATTCATGCGCAGAGAAGGGGGCGGGCTCATATGCACCACGTTGCCCAAAGACTGCGCTCAAAAAATAGGGCTTCCCTACTTACACGAGATATTTCAAAAGAGTGGGTATGAAATATTTAGATATCTCACCCCAACCGTGAGATACGATACCATGCCCTCATTTTCAGTTACCATCAATCACCGTGATAATTTTACAGGGATTCCAGATAAAGACAGGGCAAAAACAATACAGGAATTTGCAAATTTTCTGGCAAGAATAGAGAGTATGAAGGAACCCATGAAAAAATTTGGAAAGGATTTCATCTCTCCCGGGCATGTGCATCTTCTAATTTCCTCAGGACTTGAAAATCGCAGGGGACATACAGAACTGTCCACAAGTTTAATGACTATGGCAGGTCTTATTCCCTCTGCAACAATAGTGGAAATTCTTGCAGATGATGGAAATTCCATGAGCAAGAAAGAGGCAAAAAAATTTGCAGAGAGACAGGGAGTAATATTTTTAGAGGGTAAAGATATCCTGGATGCGTGGTCAAAATGGTCAGAGTAATGGCATCCGGTGTGTTCGATATATTACATCCTGGGCATGTGTTGTTCCTTCAAGAGGCAAAAAAACTTGGGGACGAACTGGTGGTGGTAGTTGCAAGAGATTCCACCGCGGAAAAGTTCAAGCATAAGCCCATCATGCCCGAACACACCAGAAAATTCCTTGTAGAATCACTCAAACCCGTTGACCATGCTGTTCTGGGACACGAGGATGATATGTATCGAACTGTTGAGGAGATAAAACCTGACATAATAGTGCTAGGCTATGATCAGAGATTCAAAGAGGAAGAGATAGAAGAAGAATGCAGAAGACGCGGGCTCGATGTAAGAGTTATACGTCTTAAAAAATATGGAGATAGTGATCTTAACGGTACAAGAAAGATAATATACAAAATTGTAGAGAGGATGGAGGATCTGTATGCGAAAGATAGGAATCGTTGATACAACATTTGCCCGCTACGATATGGGCTCTGCGGCGGAGGATGAACTTCTTAAGATGGGTACGGGATTTAAAATAATACGTCGCACTGTTCCCGGAGTGAAGGACCTGCCTGTGGCTGCTAAAAAATTAATAGATGAAGAAGGTTGCGAGATAGTCATTGCCTTGGGTATGCCTGGGCCCAAGCCCATAGATAAGCAATGTGCTCATGAAGCCTCTCAAGGACTGATAATTGCCCAGTTAATGACAAACACACATATAATCGAGGTATTCGTGCATGAGGATGAGGCTAAGGATGAGAAAGAACTTGCGTGGCTCGCAGATAGACGGGCAAGAGAGCATGCCCAAAACGCATATTACCTGCTTTTCAATCCGAAAAAGTTGAGAAGAATGGCAGGCACCGGACAAAGGCAAGGATTTGAAGATGCAGGTCCTCTAAACGTTTCAGGAGGTATGAGACATTAGGAGGTGAAAGATATGGAAAAAATAAATTTAGGACTAGTGGTGAGCGAGTACAACTATGATATAACCATGATGATGATGGAGCGTGCCAAAGAGCACGCTGAGTTTCTTGGGGCTAATGTAAACTATGTGCTCAAGGCTCCAGGAGCATTCGATATACCGCTTCTTGTGAGAAAACTGCTCGAGAAGAAAGACGTAGATGCCGTGGTTGCCCTTGGAGCAGTTATTGAGGGAGAGACTGAGCACGATGAAATTGTTATGCAAAACGCAGCAAGAAAAATTGAGGATTTGAGCGTGGAATTTGGTAAGCCAGTCACGCTAGGTATATCCGGACCTGGAGAATCAAGATTGCAGGCTGAGGCAAGAATAGAGAAAGCCCGTGATGCCGTGGAGGCAGCTGTAAAACTGGTTCGCAGGTTAAGAGAGATACAGTAAATTATTTAACTTATAACTCTTTTCATTTTTCGATGGAAATCACCGATATTGAGAAATTTGAGGAGGAAATAGAAAACTGGGGTGGTAAAATTTCGGTAGATACATATAACCTTGAAGGTCAAAACAGTGTTCTAGTGCTCACTTTGCATGGGCCAGATAACATACAAGGACTCATGTACAGGGGCAATCATAATGAAGTTGCTTTAGTTATTCATTCCCTCGGAACTAAGTACATCCACAAAATTGTAGAGACACAAAGAGAGGACGTAAAGAGAATAGAAAGTATCACATTACACCAAGTTCCGAAAGTTTCTCAGGCAGATAAGTATCGGTCACATAGTCCAGCCCATATTTAGCAAGGCTCTGCTGCTCTGCTTTCTTTCCTATCTTTAACATAAGATTTATCTCTTCGTGCCAGAATGGTGTGTTAAACCTTGGATCCTTGAGTTCCGCCTTAAGAGCAGCGATATCTCTATCATTCAGTTTATCCGTTGGCAACTCGTAGTTCATTATATCACTAGCCGTAATCCCAACAAATTCTGCAGTGGGTGTAGCAAGGTACTCACTTATATGGGCAGTTTTAATGGCCCCGTATGCTATAGATGCGAATATTCTAAATGACCATGGATCACCATCAGTAAATATCACTACAGGTAACCCTAATTCTTCATTGAGTCTTTTTAGAAATCTTCTGGTACTCCTTGCAGGCTGGCCCTTAATATGCACCAGAATTACTCGGGCCTTCTCGTCAAATCCATTCTCAACCAAGCGATCGAACATACCACCAGTTTCTATACCTATCACAAAATCAGCATCTACATCCACAAATCGCACTTTATCTTTCTCCACGTTGTATGGTATGAGATATCCGCTATCTCCAACATCATCACGACAGTTAATGCGCTTAGGTATACCCTTGCGATTAATCTCTTCAATAGTGATGTTACCAATTACACTCGCTCCATCCTCCTCCGGACGCAGTTTGAAATCCTCCCGCAAAAGTCCAGTTATAATCTCTAGGTCCTCTGCAAGTTTATTGCTCTCATCCTGAGAATTAAATTTGGCTAGGCCCCATGCCTCTGAGATATAATACATTTCTCTAAGGGTGGAGGATTTCTTAGTTTCAATCATCTCCTTTATAAGTTCCATTACATAGAGCGTGCGAAGGAGCATATACGCACCATCCAATCTCTTGGCACTGCGTGTGATACGTGCATCTCCATACTTCCACACCCCAAGCCTGCTGTTGAATATTATATTCGATTTTCTTCGGGCTGGTAATTCCATCCTTGGAATTTCGCCGTCTTCCAAACTCTGATATATTTTCTCCGCTATGC
>WALG01000119.1 GCA_015522955.1 DHVE2 group archaeon | reverse complement strand
GCTATAACAAGCCAAATTTATGCTCCCAAACAACCAGCACACAAATATTATAATTTTATAAGCCAATTATATAAATACATTTTTGAACAATATTTGAAAAACTTAAATATATGGAGAGACTAATACACTTATTGGCCAAGAGCCCGAGGGTGGCCACGGGAAGAGGACACCTGCGGCCCTAAATTCCGAAAGGGACGAGTTTGGAAAGGGAAACCGCTGAATACCTACAGCCTTAAACTCCAAAAGGGAAGGGTTTGGAAAGGGAAACCGCTGAATACCTACAACCTTAAACTCCAAAAGGGAAGGGTTTGGAAAGGGAAACCGTAGGTGTCCCTTCCTGAGGAAAGTCCCCCCTCCATCGGGTAGCCGGCCCCGCGCAAGCGGGGGTCCCGAGAGGGATGGCAACGGAGCAGAAACGACACAGCCCACAGGGTAGGATGATTCCCTGCAGATGACGCTCCTGTGGGATCTGTTGAAACGGCCGACCCCAGCGGAGCAAGCCCAAACAGCCCCTGTGAGTTGCCCGACGAGGGACAGGTAGGGCGCTTAGTCAGATGCCACCACGAGGGGGCACCAAGGTTCCCCCTTCTAACCCCTTCCTTTAAGGGAAGAGGGTGGAGGGAGAAACCGTAGGTGTCTCCTCCGAACAGAAGGGGGCTTACTCCGGGCACTTGGCCATCATACAATATCTCTCCTTAAAATTTCCGATATTTTCTCCACATTATTCCTCACAATCTCCTGCATTCTCTCATCACTGAGATTCTCAGAGGCAAGGAGCACATCTTGGACGGGGTTGCGAAGAGCATCAAGCATATTATTGATTTCCTCGAATCTCTCTCTTTCTTTCTCCTCGAACATTTTTTTAACTGTGATATCCATAAATGCAATGATTTCGGCATCTCCTGCATATATTCTTCTTATAAGAAGCCATTTTTCGCTTCCATCCTTGGTTTTTATTTTTATCTCATTCCCCCGGGTCATTTTTTTGAAAAGTTTCATTTTATTTATTTCATTCACGCCATATCCGAGGATACTCAATCCCTCCGGGTTAATATAGAGGCATTTATCTTTGAATATGTACATCAATCCCACTGGCATTTTTTCCATTAACACACGAGAGAATTTTTCAAGATTTGTCACCTTTTTTCGAGCCCTCTTTTCACGCTGTGATGCTCTTCCATATTCCCATCCAGCAAATGCCACCACGCCTACAGCAACAATTGCAAGTATCCAAGGAAACAGAGATGGTACTTGAGTATTTTTGTACAGAAACCATTTTGCATAGATATCTGAGAATTCTCCAGAATCACGAACTTTAAGAAGCGCATCATTCAGATTTCCTAGAAGATCCCATTCACCTTTCCGAACTGCCATGGCCACAGGGAGACTTATCAATTTTAAATCCGATAGTACTACATTATGAATATGTAGACGGGAGATCCAGTATATACACGTCTTCATCGTTCCAAGAAAATAATCTACCTCCTCATGGCTCAATAGAAGGAGACCATCGCTCATGCTCATTACTTCAACAAGCGTGATATTCATTTTCGTGATATTGACCATCTTTTTGAGTTCATATTCGGAGATATCATCCTTTACTACAGCAACTGTAGAATTGTTGAGTTGTGAGAGAGTCATTAACTTGGACTCATCCTCTCTCGCAAAAAAGTAGTAATCAATGGTGGAATAGTTATAGGTAAAATCAAAATATTTCTCTCTTTCAGGAGTGGGCACTATCCCTATAATGGCATCTACAACACCCTCTTTCAGGTAAGGCACAGCATCGTCCCAGTTAACTGGCAAATACTCAAATTTATACGGGGTATATTTCTCCATTGCATTTAGCAGGTCAATATGAAAACCTACCAATTTCCCATTTTCCATGAATGAATAGGGGGGAATATTCTTATCAACTGCAAATTTTATAGTTACTCTCTCTGTCCCTTGGGCCAATGGTGATAAACCTAATGTAGGAATAACAAGAAATAGAACAAGCACCAGTGCAAATACCATTTTTTGCATTGGGAGATATTATAGCCTTCCAAATATAAATAATTTTTGTGATTTTTCCTAATCCTTAGAGGTACCTCTCACCTGCTTTATTATATCCAAAGCCAGTCTTTCACCTATTCCAGGGATGCGAGTGAGTTCTTCTTTTCTTGCATTCCGCAACTTATCGATGTCTGTGTATCCAGCATCATACAGTCTCCGTGCCCTCACACGTCCAACTCCTTTCAAACTTACAACCGGAAGAAGTTCTTCTCTCACTCCATATTTTACGCGAAGTTGGAGTTTTTCTACCTCGTGTATGTATGAATAGTGCAGAACCTTTCCTATTTCTGCAAAGGCATAAAGGAGCCAGTCCGTCATCTCCACTCTGCTATGCAGATCCCCCGGGCCTATATCGTATCTCTGCACTATGGAATCCTGCGAGGTTTCATTCATCCAATCCTTAAGAATAAGCGATGTTTTCAGAGCACCAAAGAATATTTCTTGAGGTACATCAAATTCATCAATGGCAAGAGGCGTGGAATATGCAAGAGAGAATAACTCTTCCATCTCACCCCTGCGGGGATACACAGGAATCATATTGGGAGTGCAGCAAATAGTGTGAAGAACACAGAATTCATCGTATTCCATTTCATAGCATTTCCTGAAAAATATTGCTGTGTAGGGATCTATGTAAAGGTCAGAAACTCGCTTGCCCGGAGGTGTGGGAATTATGAGCCTTTTTCTGCTTATAAACTCATTTTCCTCTAAAAAATCGAGAATTTGCTCCACTTTTCTGTGGAGATGCTCCATGGGCATCTTAAATCCATAAAATGTTTTTTCAAAGAAATCAGATATCTCTTCCTCTTTGTTGGCCATTCCACTGGCTATTAAAGCAAGAACATGGATTCTCAATGCACTCTCACTGGATAGTTTTGACTCTATCTCTTCAACCTCACCCATTATGTATCTTTCCATGTATTCCATGGCCCTTGCTTCACTCCTAGCATAGATTATTCCCTCTCCATATTTATCATATTTTGGTCTTCCCGCACGGCCTAACATTTGCTTTACCTCAAGAACAGGAATATGCACACTGGCAAAGCCATTGTATCTTGTTACATCTCTTACTATAACGGTCCGTGAAGGGAGATTTATCCCTGCAGCCAGTGTGGGTGTAGCAACTATAACCTTCAGAAGATGCGACTTAAAAGCGTTTTCCACAAGATGACGATGTGTATTACTCAGACCCGCATGATGAAATGCCACCCCCCTCTCTAAAACCTTTGCTATCCTCTCCGTGTATATGGTGTATTCCTCACCCATTAAACTCCTGGCCATCTCCCTTAGTTTTTCAACTTCCTCCTGAGTCAATAGAGACTCCACCTTTCTGCTCAGTTTCTCTGCGAGAGATTCAGCACTTTTTCTGCGATTTACAAATATGAGCACCTGCCCCCCTGTGGCCACACTGTGCTTCACAAGGTTACCTATGCCCAGAGAATCTCTCTTTATTTC
>WALG01000118.1 GCA_015522955.1 DHVE2 group archaeon | reverse complement strand
GCAGAGGAGGTAGACCGCAAACTCCACAATATAATGGTAAATATCTTCAATACCGGTGTGAAGTACGCAGAGAAGTACGACAAACCTACAAACCTGCTTCTGGGCTCCAATATTGGTGGCTTTGTGAAAGTTGCAGAGTCTATGCTGGAACAGGGAATCTACTGATTCCTTCTTTTTTATTTTTAAAAAATAAGAAAATATCAATCGTAAATCATTTCTTCTTCCATTTTGCGCAGGTACTCTACGGACCTCTTAACATCTGCAAAGAGACTATAGGCTCTTTCTATGTGCTCTTTGGTAATTTCTTTCTTCCCGGCCATTTCCCAGGCAGGAGCGAGGAGTTGAATCGCATATCTCAAGGAGGCTCTCTGTCCAATCTCCACCAGATAATCAAGGGCATCTTCGGAGATTTTTATATTTTCTTTTCTCGCTCTGGTTTTAATTATGTCCTTCATATCCCTGGCATCGTATTTCTTTGTGGTTATCACAAGAAGTCTGTCAAGAAGGTCAAGTGGCATTCCAAAGGGAGACTTGATATCGGTCCCTCTTATTTTTGTAATTCCACGATTTGTGGCAAAGATTATTATTGGGGATAGTTCCTGCTCCATGGCCTTATTGAGGAAGGCATAGGTCTCTATGTCGAGCATGGAGCATTCATCTATGAAAAGCACTCCAGGAATGAGTTCCGCACGCCCATCTTCCACCAGCCTTTTTACCTGCTGGTCAACACGTTTTCTTATATCCTCGCTTATCTCCTTCCTTTCCGAGAAGCCAAAGATAAGGGAGGCAAGGTCCATTCCGGAGCGAGTTTGCATCATATCTAAATCATTGAGGGTGAGTGTGTACACAAATTCCTTCTCTTTAAGAACTTCGCCTTCGGGTAAATCCATTATTTTTTCGGAAGATAAATCGTAACTTTTTTCCTTTACTGCATCTCTGGAGATTCCTATCTTTACCACTCTTCCACTATCCGCATCTATCTGAATTATGTCACCCTCTTCGATTCCCTGCTGAAGGATTTGCATGGCGAAACTCTGGTCCATCTTCAATTTCTTTTTTTCCTTTTTAGTTCTAAGCGTTACGGTGGCACTGGCAGGGACCTTCTGGTAAGGATTGTAGGGATGCTGTACATAGTCCATGCTCAAACTCTCCACCTTTCCTTCATAGATATTTCGCATCTCATGTATCCTCACACCTATGGCTTTTCTCAATGTTTGCGTCAGGAACTCTGTTTTCTTCACTTCACTGCTGTAAATCTCACTCCCTGCTATATGAACAAAGGGCACATCCTCGCCCAATTCTTTGGCAATTCCTATGGCCAACGCAGTTTTGCCACTACCTGGTGGCCCGGCTATGAGTATCGCGTTACCCGCGAATTTTCCTTCCTTTATCATTCGCACAATTATACCTGCAGCCTCACGAGATTCTATCTGACCTATCATCCCATCCGCTTTTCTTATGGCACGGTAATTTTCATCAAGTCCTAAGCCAAGAATATGTGAATGTGCAGATATGCGTTCCCATTCCTTCATCTCCGAAATTTCCATGGGCATCACCTCATTTGTGAATTTGTTCTTCTATATAAATATTGTTATGGGCTATATCAAAAATTTAAATCCAAGTAGTTAATCATCTCCTCATGTTCAACGCGCATCTCATAGAAAATATTCAGAAGGCCATGGAAAAAATAGGAGTATCCGCGGATGGTATAGAAATCATGAAAAAGAAAGGGGAATTCTATGCCATAAAACTTGAAGGTATCCCTCTTAAAGGGGCACTTCTTCTAAAGCAGGAATCTCTGGCTGCCGGGATGGAATGTGCACTTCCATGGTGCACCGCTTCGCTGAAATGCGAGAGTACCCATGCTATTGTTTTTGGCACACTCAGACAATTTGAGATTCTGATTTCAAAGATGCGAAAACAACCTTTCAAAGGTACAATCATGGCAAAGGAAATGGAAGAGACTCTGAAGAATTATAGAAAGACGAGTTTCACTCTGCATCTTAGAAACACAAAGATGACTATTCCTCCCATAAGGATAATGGGAATACTTAACGTCACTCCCGATTCATTTTCCGACGGCGGCAAATATTTAGAAACCAATGCTGCCATAAACCGGGCCGAGGAGATGAAG
>WALG01000117.1 GCA_015522955.1 DHVE2 group archaeon | reverse complement strand
TGGATAAATGTGCGAAAAATAGCGGATATAGTGGTTGAAGAGATGGGTCTTGAAAATGTGCGTTATAGATTCACAGGGGGCAAGCGAGGATGGAAGGGCGATGTGCCAAGGATGCTTCTATCAATAGAGAAAATAAAGGACTATGGATGGAGACCAAAGTATAATAGTGAGGAGAGCGTTAGATTGACTGCGCAAGATTTAATAAAAGAGATCAGGAAGTGAGAATGTCTCTCTCAATAATCTGAGGCTCCTGCCATTTGATATGCAATTTAATTTTCAATTTATCTCTGTGATAAGAGACTTCAAAGTTCTCCACCTGCGAGCGATATAACTTGTACCGCTTTCCGTCAGGTGTGAGTTTTGTGTCTTCTACCTTAATCAATCCAAAACTTTCAAGTTCTTTGATTTTTCTGTAAGCACTGGCGAGAGGTATGTCAAACTTATATGCAATCTCCCTAACAGCCATTGGGCGAAGAGCAGATGCGGCGAGGATTTTGAGATTGTATTCATCCATCAATACTATTGCAAGTGCGTTCCTATCCATGATATATCCCCGTGGAGACAATTTAAGGAGACCTTTTTAAAGATTTCGAAGCAATTTTCTGACGGGATAATTATGCAAGATATTATGCACTGGTAACCTGAAATGTTAACATATCGTGGTAATTTACTCTGCGAATTTTACATGAAAAATGGCGGTGATATTAAATCATCAATATTATTTTATAAAACTCTCTCCAAAAAATTAATATAGGCACATTGAAATGGTTACATATGGAACTGGAGGTGAAAACCATGGTAGGTCTTATGATGGATAAGTATGCATCTCAAATACTCTTGGGTACATCATCACATCCCAAGGGGATAAGAGAGATAAGTAGGGAATATAACATTCCCGTGACGGTTTGCTATCGTAGAATAAAGAAACTTGTGGAAATGGGATTGCTTATGGAGGAGAAAAAGGGCAAGAGAATCAAGTATCGCTCCAAGATTGAGGATTTCAATGCGGTCATGGACTTTGAAAGGAATAAACTGGTAATAAGCATGGTTGCCGATGGAGAAAGGTATGATGTGGAAACAAATATTCTCTAAACTTCTCGCCATTTTCATATTTACGCTGATCGTCCTCCCCATTTTTATTTTTTCTCAAGGTGAGAGTGTATCTTCTCAGGGTTCTTCTATGCTTGGTGATGGAATTCTGTGGGGCTCTGAGCATAGGGTCACATGGATGGGCAACTCGCAGAAACCCGTGATAGCGGCGGACGGAGAGGGCAATTTTCACATTGTGTGGCAGGACCACAGAAACGGAAACTGGGATATTTACTATGTGAAGGTGGATATGAACGGATTCAAACTTCTAAATGACACAAGGCTCACCACATATGCAGGGGACGATATAAATCCCAGCATGGTGGCCTATGGAGATCGGGTCTATGTGGTATGGCAGAGATACGCAGATTCTCACTGGAGCATCTATTTTACACGGATATCCTATACCTATGAGGATATAGCGATAGAGGTATCTCCAAAGGTAATAGTGGATGATGGCAATAACTGCACCAATCCTATGATTGTGCGTGGAGCCTCCGGGTATCTCTACATGGTATGGCAGGAATATCGCCAGGGTAATTGGGATATTATGTATATGAGATTGAATGATGAGGGGGTACCTCTCATGAGTCCGGAGGATGTATCACAGGATACTAGCAACTCCACAAAGCCCGATATTGCTGTGGATACGGATGGAAACTTGCAAATTTTCTGGGTGGATGAGAAGCCTATACCTGGATACGCTGTTCTGTATCGAAAAATAGCATCATCTGGCAAGTTTCTGAGCGAGGTAAAGAAGATAAGCGTGGTCTCGCCACAAACCACTGTTAACTCGGCTGTGTATGGGAATAAAATATACACTGTATTTTCCTGTTCTCGTGAGAACCTTGCATACGAGGTTATTTACACTCAGTTAAATTATGCGGGGGATACAATTCTCGATGACAGAAATCTCACACCCCTTGATGGCATTGATTCTGTGGAACCGCATATAGGTTTGAGAGATTCCAATATTTTGCTTCTCTGGGATGATGTTCCCATGGGGGTAGTTAGATTCTCCGTTTTCAACTCTACGGGCTGGAGAATAGGGGAAATTGTAAATCTCAGTGCTCCGGGTGCCTATGAGCCGGATATGGCTCTTAACTTGAAGAGCATAGGCATTGTATGGGAAAAAATGCTCAATGGAAAAAGTTATATCTTTTTTCGCAGTGGGAGAATAGGTAATGTGAAAATAGACTCTTTGCATCTCCATGGCTATATTGGAGGAGCAAATGTGAATTTTACTCTCTATGCACCCTGGCAAACGAAGGTGACTTATGCCATATATTCCGATTCTCACTTGAGGTTTGAGGGGAATGCGGTGGTGAATGGTGAATCAAATCTTACTGTAAATCTCACCCTGAGTCCTGGAAAGCATGAAATCGAGGTCATCGTGGATCCCGGAAATAGACTCATCGAGTATGAGAAGCAAGATAATAGCCTGGAAGGTGTGGTGTTTGTACCCTTCTTCTCTTTTTTGCTGGAAGGTAAGGATCGTTATATTCTATCTCCCGGCAAGATGGCAAATATAACACTATATCTCAAGAACACAGGTAATATGATGGATAACTATACCCTAAATCTCACCTATCTCCGGGAATATTTTGTAATAACACATGTGCCAGTTATCCATAATGTGAGTGTTAATGAGAGCAGGGAAATATCACTATGGGCGAGGGTTTTAAACTATACATTCGCTAAGGAATATAAACTTGGGGTGAGGGTAACATCGATGAGCACCAATGTATCTCTATGGAAAAACATAACCCTACAGATATCTGAGAGTTCGGCGATGAAAATTGGCTATTCCTCTCCCATTTATGTGAAACCCGGAGAAACTGCCAGAGTGGAGTTCACTATGTTGAACACAGGTAACTGTAACGATACATATTTTGTTAATTTTACCCAGGAGAAGCCATGGCCCTTTGTCGCGCCGCAATCATGGAACTTTACTCTTGCACCGAGAGAGCAGAAAACATTCTCTATCGAAGTCATGGTCCCCCCAGAAGAGCGGGGATACTCCGAGAATAATATTACCTTCACTGTGG
>WALG01000116.1 GCA_015522955.1 DHVE2 group archaeon | reverse complement strand
CAGTGTAACCGCTCACATTATTATTTCCATTAGGATTAAACACAACTGCTTTGAGTGTTGCATCTTGCCCCAGCCGTATTGGTGCAGGTGATGAAGTAAGAGAAATAAGCGTGGGAGGCAGATTGCCATGTCCTTGCAGATGTGAGGACCAGATAATCTGACCTGTGGATTTATCATAAAGTGTGATGCTTATATCCGAATAGGGATTGACCGTAAGATTGTCCCAGGAGGTGTTGTAATAGAAACTCTCTCCTTGGGAAAATCGGCCATCTTTATCAAACGGCTGTGTTGAAAAATTTCCCTCAGATAACATATGTTGTTTGGCAGTAAAATCCACAACTATAATAAACATGGTTCTCCAATCATCTAAACTTTCTCCTCCAATATTCTTTACTGTGATATTTGCATACATATTTCCGCTTACATTCACCAGTTCCATCTGGGCCTCAAATTGCGTAAATACCTGAGGCTTTGGTGTGGGCATGGATGCTACATAATAAAACACTGTGGAAAACAGAACCACAGTGATCATAAGAATCAGTATACTACCAATTACCTCTGATACTCCTCCTTCCTTCTTGGTTAATTTCTTCATAATCGCTTAGTAGGTGGGGGGGTATTTAAAGATTACGTGGTGGGTACCACCAAATATTCTACAGAAAGGAAGAATTATTTAACTGAATGCCATGTTAGGCTATGCGCTACAAGATAATCCACGACGCAATACATGGCAGTTTAAAAATACAGAATGCTGCATTACGACTTATTGAGACCCCGGAGATGCAGAGATTGAATGGCGTGAAACAACTGGGACTGGGCTATTTAGTTTTTCCCGGTGCCAATCACACAAGGCTGGAGCATTCTCTCGGTGTGGGTTATGTGGCTGCAAGAATGGGCACTGCACTGAATCTTTCTAAAGAGGAAATTGAGACTCTACGGGTTGCAGGCCTGCTTCATGATCTGGGCCACGCACCATTTTCCCACACTTTAGAGTTTTTGCTTCATGACAAAACAGGAAAGGACCATATGCAGATAACTGCGGATATTATAAGGGGCAAAATAGACCTTGTACCTGAGTCTCTGCCTGATGGTAGAGAGCGAATTCACGAGATACTCAGCGATGAAGGAATTCCCATGGAGATGGTGATAAGGATGATTCTCGGAGAAACCGAGCAGCGATACGATTTGCTAAGTGTGGACAGAGGCCAAAAATATTTTGGAGCAGAGAAAAATTATATGGTGAATATAATAAGCGGAAGCCTGGATGCAGACCAGATAGATTATCTGCTCCGTGACTCGCACTATACAGGAGTGGCTCATGGCACTATAGATTTTCCCCGCATTCTTAACACCCTGAGAATAAGAAACGGGGAACTAATGCTTGATAAAAAGGGTGTGCCTGCACTTGAGGGCATGCTTGTGGCCCGGGCACTGATGTACTCTGCAGTTTATATGCATAAAACAAACAGGATATGCGAGTTGATGCTCTCCCGGGCAGTGGAGGAACTCAAAATGGATAACTGGCTTGCTCTCTACAGTCTAAACGATGCTCAACTCTTCTCACTTCTTATTGAGAGCGAGATGGATTATGCTAGGGAAATTGCTCTGAGGCTGAAATATAGAAGACTCTTCAAGAAGGCGCTTGTGAAAAGACCTGAAGATATTGACGAGGAAAAATTAGAGGAACTTGAGAATATGAAATCTCTCAGAGAAAAGAGAAAAAGGGAAAGAGAGATAGCAGAAGCCGCCGGAATTGATGAGAGATATGTGCTCATAGATGTCCCGGAGGGAAACATAAAACTCTCAGAGCCCCGGCTCTCAAAAACGGACGTGAAGATACTTGATGATGGAAAAGTTGTGCCATTCTCGAGATTCTCACCGCTTGCCAGAGCACTGCAGATAAGAAAAGTCAAAGACTGGGTGTTTATGCTTGCAACACCAAAAAATTATGTGGAGCAAGTAAAAAAAGTGGCGGAGAGATTATTATTCTGATTTACTCTTCTTCGCTGCCGCCTCTCTCTCCACCTTTCTGACCTTTGCTCTCGCCCTTGGCAGCAATGACATCATCTATGCGCAGTATCATTATGGCTGCATCGGTGGCACTATCTATTGCCTGCTTGCCCACACGTATGGGTTCTATCACACCAAGTTCCTTCATGTCTTCCACAGTGCCCTTGTACACGTTTATCCCAGCGGTAACCTTACCATCCTTGTGCGCTTTTCTAAGTTCTATGAGCAGGTCAATTGGGTCATGACCCGCATTCTCAGCGAGAGTGCGAGGCACTATTTCTAGAGCATCTGCAAATGCCTCAATGGCCAGTTGCTGTCTGCCACCAACAGTGGCTGCATAGTCGCGCAACCTGAGAGCAACTTCAACAGCACTGGAGCCACCACCAGTAACAACCTTTCCATCCTCAACTGCTTTTGCAACCACATGCAGTGCATCCTTTACACTGCGCTCAATTTCATCCACCACGTGTTCGGTGCCTCCACGTACAAGAATGCTCACAGCCTTGGGGTTCACACATCCAATTACAAAGGTCATGTTATCTTCGCCTATCTTGCGCTGCTCTACAATCTCAGCATTACCCAGTTCCTCGCTTGTAAGGTCATCTAGATTGGTGATAATCTTTGCACCGGTGGCCTTGCTGAGTTTCTCTATATCGCTCTTCTTAACACGGCGCACTGCATAGATACCATCTCTTGCTAAGAAATGCTGGGCCATGTCGTCTATGCCCTTCTGGCAGAATACCACATTAGCCCCACTGTTCTTTATTTTCTCAACCATCTCACGAAGCATCTTTTCTTCTTCTTCAAGGAATGCATGTACCATGCTGGGATCCCTAATCTGAACATTTGCATCTATCTCAGGCTTTTTGACTTCGAGTGCAAGATTTATAAGTGCTATCTTTGCATTTTTAACTACAGATGGCATACCAGGATGTACCTTCTCTTTATCTATTATTATGCCATCAATGAGTTCTGTGTCATCAATGGCTCCACCCTGCTTTTTCACTACCTGCACAGAATCCAGATCTACATATCTCTTGCCGTCTACCTCTTCTACAATCCTTTTTACAGCCTTTACTGCAATGTTGCTTAGATGCTCCTTGGCCATGCTAGCACTCTTGCTGCTGAGAGCGGTGGAGGCTATCTTTCTCAGAGTCTCATCATCCTCAAGGTTAATGGGCTCTGCAATTTCCTCAAGAATTTGTTTGGCTTTTTCTGCAGCGAGTCTATAACCTGAAGCAATTACAGTGGGATGCACATTCTGCTCGAGCAAACCCTCTGCATTTTTTAGCAACTCTCCTGCAAGAACCACAGCCGTTGTGGTTCCATCACCCACCTCACTATCCTGGGTTTTTGCAACTTCTACCATCATCTTCGCAGCGGGATGCTCCACATCTACCTCTTTGAGAATTGTGACACCATCATTTGTGATTACTACATCACCAAGACTGTCCACAAGCATCTTATCCATGCCCCTTGGGCCCAGTGTACTGCGTACAGCGTCTGCAATAGCCTTAGCAGAGGCAATATTATTCTTCATTGCATCCTTGCCAGTCTCTCTCTTTGTTCCCTCTTTCAATATGAGAATTGGTTGTCCTGCCATCATCTTACATCACCTCAGGCGGTGTAAAATATTTCTTCTATATAAAGATTTCTAGTTGCATACCTTCGTAATTGTAGTTCAATCTCGAAGTAATATAGAGGCTGTCT
>WALG01000115.1 GCA_015522955.1 DHVE2 group archaeon | reverse complement strand
GATGTGGATTATGGAGAAAGATGAGCGAAGAAGTAGTAAAAAAGGCAAAGGCCTTGGGAAGGGCCCTGAAGGAAAGTGAGGAGTATATTGAATATGTTAAGGCGCAAAAGGCACTTGATGATGATAAAGAGGTGCAGGATCTTTTGAAGGAGTATGATGATAAGGCTAAGGAAATACAACTAAAGCAGATGACGGGTGAAAGTATAGATGAGGATATGGTGAATCTCCAGAATCTTGAGAAAAAGATAATGGATAGTGAGATCATGGGTAATTACACCCGTGCCGAGAAGAAATTCAAGGAACTGGTAGATACAGCCAATCGGGCTATAGTGGAGGCCATGGAAGCAGTTATGGAAACCGAAGGGGAAGAAAAAGAATAAATAGGATGAATTGCATAACAATTATTCTATGAATGAAAAAGTTAAAGAAATAGCCGAAGGCATTAGAAGTATGGAGATAAGAGGTGCGGGGCATATAGCCAGGGCGGCTGCTACAGCCTTAATTTATTTTGCCGAGAGTTTTATGGGAGGCAGAGATGAGTTTCTTGCAGAACTCGAAAAGGTTAAGGAATATATCCTCTCCACGAGACCTACAGCCGTCTCTCTTAGAAATGCATTGTATTATGTGATAAATCGCATGCAGGGCGAGACTTTAGAGGAGATGAGAAAATCAATTATTGCAAACGCTGAGGAATTCATAGAGAATTCCCAGAAGGCGGTGGAGTTGATTGGGAAATACGGGGCTGGAAGGATCCCTCATGGGGCTACTGTGATGACCCACTGCAACTCCACCGCCGCATTGCAGTGTATAATTGAGGCCCACAGGCAGGGCAAGGAGATAGAGGTGATAAATACAGAAACGCGGCCATGGTTTCAGGGGCATATAACCGCAAGAACACTGGCGAAGGAGGGAATTCCAGTCACGATGATAGTGGATTCTGCGGTTCGTTATTTCATGCGCGATGTGGATATTGTGGTGGTGGGCGCGGATACAATTGCGTCCAACGGGGCGGTTATTAACAAGATAGGGACCTCACAGATGGCTCTGGCGGCACACGAGGCACGAGTGCCATTTATAGTTTGTGCAGAAAGTTATAAATTCTCTCCCGAAACTGTTATTGGGAAACTTGTGAAGATAGAGGAAAGAGATCCTCGAGAGATAGCAGATCCCAAAGAGTTTCCGGATGTGAAAATACGCAATCCTGTATTCGATGCCACACCCCCCGAATATGTGGATGCAATAGTCACAGAAATCGGGGTTATATCCCCCTATCTTGCATATGAGGTAATAAAGGAGGTGATGAATCTTGGAGTTAAAGGTGAAGAGAATAGACATTGAGGCTGGAGGTATGGAGATTATACTAAACGAGGAGGATGCCAAGGAACTGGGGGTGTATCCTCAGGATCGTGTGAAAGTTCGCCTCGGTGGGATGATTGTAACTGCCCTGGTGAATATATCTCAGAGTATGATTAAGAGCGGTGAGGTGGGTATGTTCATAGAAATCAGCGAATCTCTGGGGGCAAGAAATGGAGATAGGGTACGTATTATTCCAACATCCCGGCCCATGAGTGTGGATTTTATAAAGAAAAAGATGCACGGAGAGAAACTCAGCAAGGATGAGATTTACGAGATTGTTAAAGATATCTCCGAGGATAATTTATCTGCGATAGAACTTGCATCTTATATTACTGCTGTGTACATCCGGGGCATGGATATGGACGAGGTGGAGTGGACCACCCGCGCAATGGTAAATACAGGAGAGACCATAGATTTTGAATACACAACATTCGATGTGCATAGCATAGGCGGAATCCCGGGTAACAAGTATGCTCCTGTGGCAGTTCCCATAGCAGCCTCCGCAGGTTTGAAAATCCCAAAGACATCATCTCGGGCGATAAGCAGTGCTGCAGGTACTGCAGATCTTATGGAGGTTCTTACAAATGTGGAACTGAGCGTTGAGAATATACGCCGCATAGTGGATGAGGTCGGTGCAATCCTCGCATGGGGTGGCGCTGTAAACCTTGCTCCTGCGGATGATAAAATTGTGCGTGTTGAGTACCCTCTCGGCATAGACCCGCATTCTCAGGTTCTGGCCAGTGTGATGGCCAAGAAGAAGGCTGTGGGTGTGGATTTTCTTGTGCTGGATATCCCCATGGGTCCTGAGAGCAAGGTGCCGGATGAGAAAACTGCCAGAAAATATGCCACAGATTTCATTGCTCTGGGAGAAAGATTAGGCATAGTGGTTGAAGCAGCGGTTACCTATGGAGGTCAGCCTCTGGGAAGGGCCATAGGCCCGGCACTGGAGGCCAGAGAGGCCATGCGTGCCCTTGAGGGAAAGAAGGTCAGCAACTCCCTTATAGAAAAGGCTACCGGCATAGCGGGAATTCTTTTAGAAATGGGGAATGTTGTGGATCGTGGTAAAGGCAAAGACTACGCAAAAACTATATTGAAAAGTGGAAAGGCAAGAGATAAGTTCCTTGAAATTGTGAACGCACAGGGCTCCAAGGGTATTGAGAGCAGCGATGATGTTCCTGTGGGGAAATATAAGGTGGAGGTTCCGTCGCCTGAAGATGGGTATATCTCATATCTCTCCAATCACGGATTGATACGAATAGCAAGAGCCGCCGGGGCACCCAAGGATAAGGGTGCTGGGATCATTCTCAATAAAAAGAAAGGAGAGAAAGTGGACAAGGGCGAGACTCTGTATGTAATTTACGCGGATAGTAAGGCGAAACTGGAAGAAGCAGAGAAGATAGCCAAGATGCTCAAGCCCCTGCGTATAGAGGGCATGCTTTTGGAAAGAATTCCCTCTTACCAGAAATGAAAAGAAAAATAGAGTTTAAACCTCTGAGGGACATCTGCGAGAGAGACTTTGGCAAAACGATAATCACGGAGGGCACAGTGGAAGTGGTTTACCCCATTAAAGAGGACAGACTGAAGCACTATATTCTTGTGGATTCCTC
>WALG01000114.1 GCA_015522955.1 DHVE2 group archaeon | reverse complement strand
GATATGCTTCATTATAATGGAAGAATTCTCTGCCATCTACCAATTTTCTATCTGCCAAGACCATCAGCAATCTACTTAATTTTGTCATAAATTTTCCGACATAACATATACATCCCAAGTGGCAAGTATTTGATACGTATCATTGTCTATCAAGTTGATCAAATTTTTCTCTTCGTCCACTTCTAAGGATATCCCTTGCATTGCAGGCCTATTGTAAAACACGGTATTTTTCAATGCATATCTCTTTTTTGAATCAACGTATCCATATTTTTTGATTAGTTGCTTTTGGGGTATGTGCCACACTCCTCTGTTGAAGGTAAAT
The DNA here is from genome assembly GCA_015522955.1 of DHVE2 group archaeon. Taxonomy (GTDB): domain Archaea; phylum Thermoplasmatota; class Thermoplasmata; order Thermoplasmatales; family Aciduliprofundaceae; genus S014-41. The sequence goes on along the minus strand of WALG01000114.1, from coordinate 4,231 downwards.
AATGTTACAAGAGATTGAGAATCTTTCCTTATGGATTTGATTTCTACTCTACCCCCGATATCTGCAATTGGAAGATTATTTTCTTTTACTCCAAATAGAGATTCAAAGGTATATCCAACTCCAGTTGGGCCTCTTCTAAGGGATTCTATAAAGCCCATGTCCTTTATCTCTCGAAGTTTTGATTGTACCTCTTTTAAATTCATCGTTCCACCCCAAAATTAACTGCCTCAAATTAACTATGTTATATGAATATAAAAATTTTCCCCATCGCTCAAAAGAGCCACCGGGGGGATTCGAACCCCCGACCTGCTGATGACCCGAAACCCCTTCTTTGGGAGTAAAGAACCTTTCTTCCTAAGAAAGGGGCTTTTACGAATCAGCCGCTCTACCGGGCTAAGCTACGGTGGCGTCAGGTGCAGATAAGCCTCGACCTTATAAATTTTTCTTTGCAGGATTAAGAGGATAGGAACAGAAAATCATAAATACTATATCTCATTTGTGTAATTAATGAGAGGTTATGGCAGGAGAGGACGCAGGCGTGGGCCAAGATGGATTTCATATATACCCCCCGTGACAAGTTACGCTCCACAAGGCATGCCCTATAGCCGCAGTGTTGTTCTCTTTTATTCAGAACTTGAGGCCATGAGGCTTGTGGATGTGGAGTGTCTTACCCAGGAAGAGGCCGCTGCCAAGATGGGCATATCTCGTAAAACTCTATGGAATGAGTTGAAAAGCGGAAGAAGAAAGGTAGTGGAGGCCATACTCAATGGGTGGAATATAGAGATAAGAGGCGGCGAGAATTATTTTTTCCGGAAGGATGTATATGAGTGAGAAAGAAGAAGATTATCTAAAAGTCATTTATAAAATCGTATCCCAAAGGGGTTTTGCCCGAAGTGTTGAGATATCTGATGCCCTGAGTGTGAGTGCTGCCAGTGTCACCGATATGCTCAAAAAACTTCAGAGTAAAGGTCTCGTAATATATGAGAAATATCGGGGAATACTTCTCACTTCCGAGGGAGAGAAAGTGGCCCGGGAACTTGTGGAAAAAGAGAGGATAATCGAGGAGTTTTTCTCAATTTTTGGAGTAACCCAGAAGAATGCAGAGATAATGGCCAATAAGGTAGAGCATTACATAGATTCGGAGAGTTTCTCCCGTATTAAGAAATTTGTAGAATTTATTCGCAGTTTTCGAGGCAATCCCCGGTGGCTTGAGCATTTCAATGAGTTCATCAGAACTGGGAAGTTGCCACCCTGCGAGAGAATAGAGGATAAAGAAGCGTAGCAAATGTTTTTATAAATGTGCCAGATAATCGTCCATGCTCCAGAGGCTGAAGGGTTTTCGGGATATGTATCCTGAACAGATGCGTGCTCGTCGTGTGGTATTTGATAAAATAACCTCTGTAGTTCGCAGTTTTGGATTTCATGAAATAGATGCTCCCAGTGTGGAGTTGCTTGATTTGTTTCGTGTGAAGAGTGGTGAGGAAATAGTTAAGCAAACATTCAGTTTTGTGGATAAGGGAGGTCGGGAGATAACGCTGATTCCTGAATTAACTCCGACGGTGTCCCGTATGATTGCCGCACGCAAAGATTTAACCAAGCCTGCAAAGTGGTATTCTTTTCCAAAAATGTGGAGGTACGAGGAGCCTCAGAGTGGAAGACTCCGTGAGTTTTACCAGTTCAACGCTGATATTTTCGGGGTGAAGGAGATTTATGCTGATGCAGAGGTTATGGCTCTGGCAATGGAAATTCTGGATTCCCTGGGATTAAAGGGTAAATATGTGATGAGGTTCAGTGACCGGATACTTATGGAGAATATACTGAACAGTATGGGCATATCGGATATTGAAGGTGCCTTCAGACTCATAGATAAGAAGAACAAAATCTCTGAGGAAAAGTTTAGAGAAGAAATGGAGAAAATTGCGGGCAAAGATAACACGGAGTCCTTGGTCGGGATACTGCAGATGCAGGGTGATGTAGACACGGTACTTGGCAAACTGGAGCATTTTAAGAGAAGCGATGTTCTTGGAGAGTTGAGAGACCTTCTTCTGGCGTATGGAAAGAGAGCAATGTTAGACCTTTCTGTGGTAAGGGGTCTTGCCTATTACACCGGAGTGGTCTTTGAGGTACATGAGTCCAAGGGTGAGTACAGGGCAGTGCTGGGTGGTGGAAGATATGACCATGTAGTGGAACTTTTCGGTGCACAACCCACTCCCGCGGTGGGATTTGGAATGGGGGATGCTGTTTTAGAACTCTTAATGAAAAGGGAGGGGGTATGGCCAGAAGAGAGAATAGATGTAGATTATTTCATTGCGATTATACACGGATTCAGAAAGGAGGCAATTAAAATTGCCATGCTTCTCCGTAATAAGGGTTATAGGGTAGATATGGAACTTACCCGCCGGGGGATTGGAAAGCAGTTGAAATATGCGAATAAAATAAATGCAAGGTATGTGGTAATAGTGGGTGAAGAAACTAGGCAAGGGGAAGTAGTTGTGAAGGATATGGAAAGTGGAGAGCAGAAAAACGTGAAAATAGAGGATTTGTGACTTAAACAACTCTGTTCTCAGGCTCTTCTCCACACAGCACTCGAAGCACGTCGCTGCAAACCATCATTGCCATTTTTCTGCGTGTTGTCTCTGTGGCACTTCCTATGTGAGGCGTGAGAACCACGTTGGTAAGTTCGAAGAGTTCGGGATTTACGTGGGGCTCACCATGGAACACATCCAGCCCTGCAGCGAAGAGTTTACCACTTTTGAGGGCTTTCAGCATGGCGTTCTCATCCACAACTTCACCGCGGGAAGTGTTGATGAGTATTGCTCCCTCCTTCATCATCCTGAATTCTCTCTCCCCAAGGAGATGATAGGTCTCTTTAGTAAGTGGGGTGTGTATAGTTATAAAATCAGCCTCTTTAAGAAGGGTTTCAAGTGACACAAACTTTGCATCGGTTTCTCTCTCAAAATCTATTTTTCTCCTTCGGGAATAATATAGAATTTTCATGTGGAAACCTTTAGCCCTCTGCGCTACAGCCTGACCTATTCTTCCTGCACCAATTATTCCTATGGTAGCACCCCATATGTCCTTGCCAAGCAGGAGCATTGGAGCCCAGCCTTTGAATTTTCCCTCACGCATAAATTTATCACCTTCTACAACCCTCCTGGCTGCGGAGAGAAGAAGGGCGAAGGTCAGGTCTGCGGTAGCATCGGTGAGCACTCCTGGTGTGTTGACAACAACAATACCTTTTTTCTTTGTATATTCCACATCTATGTTGTTGTAGCCCACTGCATAGTTACCTATCACCTTAAGTTCAGGGGCAGAGTCAATAACCTCACGGTCTATTTTATCGGTGAGAAGGGAAATGAGGGCATTGGCATCTTTTACTCCACGTATTATCTCCTCCTTTGTTGGGGGTCTGTCATAGGGAAAAATCTCTATTTCAAGTTTCTCCTTTTTTAGAATATCTATTCCATCTTGGGGAATTTTACGGGTTATAAACACCTTCATATTTTTCATATTTTCGTGATATTCACATAGATTTTTAATATTTACTCTGTATCTCCAAGAATAGCCCGTTTTGTCCCCTCACTTATGGTATATTGCCTTACCTTTATTCCACTCTCAATGAGCATAAGTTTTGCAAGATCATCAGGATAACCCTCTGCATAAACAATTTCCTCCATTTCTGCGTTTATGATCATCTTGGCACAGACCACACAGGGATGGTTTGTCACATAAATTGTAGCTCCTTTAATGGATACTCCGTGTACTGCAGCCTGAATTATGGCATTCTGCTCCGCGTGTAATCCCCGACAGAGTTCGTGTCTCTCACCGCTTGGTATGTTTAACTCTTCACGTATGCACCCTGTCACATCGCAGTGAGCAAGGCCCTTAGGTGGCCCGTTGTAGCCTGTGGCTAGAACTCTGCGCTCCTTAACGATAACCGCTCCCACCTTACGTCTCGTGCATGTGGCGCGAGTGGAAACAAGATATGCAAGGCGCATAAAATATTCATCCCAAGATGGTCGCATGAAGGGATATTCTCCTTGCATTATTTAATTCTACTCCCCTCCATAAAGGGAGGTAAGCAATATATGCATGTTTTGGTCAGACTCCAGTGATCTTTGGGAAAAGAAATAAATATATATTATGCAATCCCGTGATTGGTATGAGCATGAAAACATATCTCAAAATCACTTTCAATAGCGAGGGAGCGACTCCTAGTGAAGTAATGTCT
>WALG01000113.1 GCA_015522955.1 DHVE2 group archaeon | reverse complement strand
TTATTGCATTGCTCAACTTCTCTGGCAATTTGTTTACATCTTTCCTTATCTCATCCCAGAGAAATTCCTGAGGTATGGCAAAACTGTGAAAATCGGGATTTTTTGCTTCCTCCTCAGCAATTTGCCTAGGTATTCCCTCTCCAACGAGTTCCTCAACCTTATTTTGATATTCCTCCGTCCATTTATCACTAACCCTCTTTAGAAAGAGAAGTATTAGGATATACTTGTAATCTACTCTAGTCCTTATCAAATCTGCAGCCTTTTTCAATAGGCCCTCTAGATCACCACGGGTAAACTTTTCTTCTTTTCTGAGAAGACGGTAAATTTTCACTCTCCTATCAGCAATATCTACTCTCTCAGTGAGAAGCCCAGCCCTCTTTATATCCGAGAGAATTCTTGATACCTCTTCCTTTTCATCATGAAATTTCTCACTTAAAACTCCATATGCATCCTCACGGCCAAATTCTTCGTCACCAAAATTTTCAAGAAGATATTCGTATCTTCTTCTAACCCAGGCTTTTAACCCCATGGATGATACAATGAAGTCATCTTATTTAAACATTCCCGTAATAGTAAACCACAAAAAGGTACAGGTTTACAAAATAGAAAGAAGAAAATTATCTGTAAACCTTCTTTAATGCGTCGGGAATCTCCCATGGAAACTCGGCTACTGGCACACCAGCCTCGTTGAACGCTTTTATCTTGCTCTCCGCAGTTCCTTTGCCACGGGTTATTATGGCTCCTGCATGGCCCATTCTCTTGCCGGGGGGCGCAGAGCGACCTGCAATGTAGGCAACGACAGGCTTGCTCACATACTTCTTGATATACTCAGCAGCCTCTTCCTCAGCGGTGCCTCCAATTTCACCAACTAACACTATTGCCTCAGTATCTTGGTCTTTCTCAAAGAGTTCTAGGATATCCACAAAATTCAATCCCGTGATGCGATCTCCGCCTAGTCCTATTACTACACTCTCTCCATATCCGCTCTGGGTCAATGCGTTCACAATCTCATAGGTTAGTGTACCACTGCGTGAGGCTACGGCGACTGTACCCTTACGGAATATATGGTTTGGCATGATACCAATCTTTGTCTTTCCAGGTACTGTAATTCCAGGGCCATTAGGTCCTATTACCACATGACCATGGCTTCTAGCATAACTCACAATTTCAAGAGCATCGTGTAGAGGTACCTTCTCTGTGAGAATATAAATTACACGTATCCCATGATACATGGCTTCAAAGGCTGCATCCTTCACAAATCTCGCGGGCACAGTGATCATGGTTGCATCTGGCTCATGAGTCATTGCTTCTTCCACAGTATCATAAACAGGCACATTATGTACGGTTATGCCGCCCTTTCCAGGTGTGACACCTGCAACGACCTTTGCTCCAAACTTAATCATTTCGCCGCTATGGAAAGAGCCTTGGTGTCCCGTTATACCCTGAACGATTATTTTTGTATTTTCATCAACAATCACACTCATTGTGCTCCCTCCATTATGCTTTTGAGTTTTTCAATAGCATGGCGCATATCTGCGAAGGCATGAATCCCTGCATCTGCAAGCATTGCACGTCCCTCTTCCTCGTGTACCCCGCTGAGACGCACAACTATTGGCATATCTATGCCAAATTCCTCCTTCGCTGCAATTATTCCCTGTGCTACTGTATCGCACTTGGTCACACCTCCAAATATGTTCACTAAAATGGCCTCGGGATTGGCTTTTAATACATAGGTAAATGCATTCTTTGTTATATCAACACTATCCGTGCCTCCTAAATCAAGAAAGTTTCTGGGCTTGAGTCCATAGAGAAGCAGGGTATCTAACGTGGCCATGGTTAATCCTGCACCGTTTGCTATTACACCTATATTTCCATCAAGTTCCACAAATGCATAGCCCGCTTTGTTTGCCTCTAACTCAAGAGGAGTTTTCTCCGCGGCATTCTCTTCAAGGTCCGGATGTCTGTAAAGCGAGTCAGTATCAATCACAACTTTGGAGTCTGCCGCTATTAGTTTACCCTCGCTCAAAACGAGAGGATTGATTTCCACAAGTTCTGCATCGTATTCTCGAAACAGGCGATAGAGGTTTATAAGAATCTTTGTGAACTGCTTTGCAAGATCCCCAGTAAATCCCATCTTTTTAGATAGAATACGTCCTACAAATGGATGCACTCCTATCTCGGGATTTACAGAGTATTTGTATATTTTCTCATCAGGCACACTCTCTATCTCCACACCACCTTCCGGAGAGGCCATTATAAGCGGGGCTCTGGTGCTTCTATCGATAAGGATGCTCAAATAGTACTCTTTTTCAATTTTTAGTTTCTGCTCTACAAGAACTGCATGTACTTTATGACCCTTGATTTCCATTGCCAGGATTTCCTTTGCTCTTTCACGAGCCTCTTCAATGTTAGATGCAAACTTTACACCGCCGCTTTTGCCACGACCGCCTGTGAGCACCTGTGCTTTTATGACCTTCTCTCCTGTAAATTCCTTTATCTCCTCAGGCTTGAAAGCCACGTATCCCTCGGGCACGGGCACCCCGTATTTTTTAAACAGTGCCTTACCTTGGTACTCGTATAGATTCATTTTTTTATTCCTCCCTACTCTTTATATTCTTTTATATATCCATGCTTCATTAAGAATTGAACTTTGTCACGCGACTCCTTTATTATTCTTTCTGCATTTTCGTAAATCTCATTGCGGGACAACTTTCTTCTTGCCACACCTTGCTCTATAGCCTTCATTGCTACTGCCGTTGCCTCTCTTGGAAATACTATCCAATCATCCATTGTGGGGATAACATAATCTTCGCTCAAGCCCTTCTCTTCTGCAACTTTTACAAGTTCATACGATGCCGCTATTGCCATCTCATCCGTTATTGTTCTTGCATGAACATCAAGAGTTCCTCTGAATATCCCTGGAAAGCCGAGAGAGTTATTTACCTGATTGGGGAAATCAGAACGGCCAGTCGCAATAATTTTTGCCCCTGCTTCCTTTGCATCCCATGGCCAAATCTCAGGAAGCGGGTTTGCCATTGCAAAAATTATTGCGTCATCATTCATCTCTCTTACCCATTCTTTCTTTATGAGCCCCGGCTGGGATTTAGAAGCAGATACAACAACATCTGCGCCTCTCATTGCGTCTTCTATTCCCCCAATTATATTCTCTCCATTAGTTATCTTTGCAAACTTCCATTTGTATGGATTTGTCTTTTCTAAATCCTTTCTACCGGGATGCAGTGTTCCCTTACTATCCACCATAACTATATGCTTTGGTGGAACTCCTGCAGCTATCAGTATCCTGGCAAATGCTGTATTAGCAGCACCAACACCTATTATTGCAAATTTCACCTCGTTTAATTTCTTGCCCACAACTTTTAATGCACCTATAACCCCTGCAAGTTCTACAGATGCAGTTCCCTGCTGGTCATCGTGCCACACTGGAATATCTGATTCTTCCCTTAGTCTATCAAGTATGTAGAAACATTTCGGTGAGGATATATCTTCAAGATTTATACCCCCAAACGTTGGAGAGATCATCTTTACAGTTTCTATGAATTTATCTGGATCTTTTGTATCTATCATTATGGGAAATGCGTCTACACCGCCAAGATACTTAAATAAAAGGGCTTTCCCCTCCATCACAGGCAGTCCTGCCAATGGGCCAATATCGCCAAGACCAAGAACTCTTGTTCCATCAGAAACTACACCTACATAATTCCATTTGTTTGTGTGTTCATATACTTTATCTGGATCCTTTGCAATATCCTTACATGGTTCTGCTACGCCCGGCGTGTACCATATCCCAAAATCTTGAAATGATGTAATTGGTACCTTGGGTATCACTTCTATTTTTCCCCTGTAGTAAGGATGCATTTTCATTGCTTTCTTCGCCGGCTCTTCTGCTTTTTTCAATAATTCCTCCACATTTACTTTTTTCATTTTATTCACCTCCTATATTTTTCTATCTCCATTTTTTCATCTTACTCCAATATGGGTAAATCTATTTTTCTAGCCAGAACCCTCTTTCCACGATAATCGGGCAGGAGAATTGGAGAGCGGCGCCATTCTGGCACATTTATGCGACGAATCTCCTGGGTGAAGAGTTTCACATGCTTCAAAGTCAATTTCCCAGGCTTGTTAGAGTTGCGAGCCACCTTCGCAGCGGAGATACCAGCACGGCGACCGAATACGTTGTAATCGAGAAGTGAGTTGCCCATAAGACGGTTCTTGCCATGCACTCCGCCCTCTACCTCGCCGCCGGCGAAGAATCTGGGATATGGAGTGCCATCGGCCTTTATAACCTGAGCATTTGCATTAATCTCCACACCTCCATTCTGATAGTGCAGCGTGGGGAACACGAGTATAGGATCCTTGGTCATATCAATGCCGAATCTCTTATACATACGGTACATAGCATCAAGATTCTGGCGTATTGCACCCTCACCTTGGAGTTCCTCAATCATGGGCGAATCCAGCCATATACCACGCATTCCAGTTGGGGTCTTGACACAGTTATTCTTGGCAAAGCACTCTCTTATGAACATTGATGCTTCCACATCCCTAGGCTCCAGAGGGAACACGAATCTCTCCCCGTATTTATTTACGGGAGTGGCACCCATGGTGCGAACCTTCTCAGTGATGAGCAATCCAACAATCTGCTCAGGATATGCCGCTCCTGTGGGGTGATATTGAACGGAGTCGAGATCACGGAGTCTTGCACCTGCACGGTATGCCATTACCAGGCCATCTGCGGTAGCACCATAATGGTTTGTGGTTGGAAATCCGCGTATATGCAATCTGCCCCAACCTCCAGTGGCAAGAACTGTGGCCTTGGCACGAACCACATAGTACTCTTTAGTCTCCATATTCCAGAGAATAGCACCACCTATCTCACCATCCTCTGTGGTTATGAGTTCCACAGCAGGAGAGAATTCGAGCACAGGAATGCCGCGATTTCTCGCCTCGTCGCGTATCACACGCATAATCTCCATTCCCGTGTAATCTTTGGCAGAGTGCAGTCTTTTGCGAGAGGTGCCCCCGCCCCATCTCTCGATAAAGTTACCTTTCTCATCCTTATCATACATCACTCCAAGTTCCTCGTGCCATTTTATTATGAAAGGCGCATCCTCTGTAAGTGCTTTCACCAATTCATGCTTATTGGCAAAGTGTCCGCCACCAAGAACATCAAAGTAGTGAATGATTGGCGAATCCCACGGTCTATCTGCCGCCTGGATTCCGCCTTGAGCCATCATGGAGTTGGCATCTCCATGTCTCAACTTAGTTGCCATCAATATATTCTCCGCGGGCACACCTTCATAATTTGCCCAGAGAGCAGCAACGGTTCCTGCACCTCCTCCTCCAATTACTAAGATATCCACATCGTAATCGATGTCGTTGAGGTCCACATCATCGGGATTCAGTGCAGGCCATGCTTCCAAAATATCGGCAACTTCGTTGGGTACAATTTCACCACGATTCACACCCACCTGTAGTGTTCTCTTTCCTCCCGGTGCATAATCTGGATGAAACTTGCTAAGCACCTCTGCCCTCTCTTCTTCACTAAGTGCAAGTTCTTTTTCCTTATTTTTCTCTTTTATTCTCTGGTCCCTAGTCTTTTCAACTAACTCGATACTTTCACGCATATATTCGGGATAACCTCTAATCATTTTCAGTGTCATTTTAATCCTCTCCTGTCAATTCCAATGGATCTTCAATTCTTTTCTTCTCCTTCTCACGGCCTTCAGTAAGAAGTTTGTAGTAAAGTTCCCTGACCTTGTCAGGCTCCTCTTCACGCATCTTCTTCACAAACTCATAGGCTTTCTCGTACATACCACTCTCAATTTCCTTAAGTCTCCGCTTGAGCCATGGACTCTTGGGAAGCATATATTTCCCATATATTCTTCGGGCAAACTGGGCCATGTGATAATGTTGAATCTCGGCGGGACAGCGAAGTGTACATAATCCGCACTGGATACAGTCAAAACTCAATTGAGCAACTCGTTTTATATCTCCCCGTATAGCCGCCTGAACGTAGTACATCACATCCAATTCCTGCGGACATGCTTTGGTGCAGGTATTGCAGGATACGCATCTTGCAATCTCTGGATAATATTCAAGAAGAACATTTGGTGAGGGCTTGACTTTCTCCATATCATACGTGGCCTTATTTGCAGGCACAAACGGAATCTGGGCAAGATACATCCCATCTTCTACGGTGGTCTGACAGGCTAATGCAGTTCTAAATCTGTACTCTCCCTTTTTACGGTATATCGTAGCGCAGGCACCGCAGAAGCCAGCACGGCATCCTGCACCTCTAATGTATCGATAACCTGCATATTCCAATGCCTTCATTATAGTCAAGCCTGCAGGCACCTTGTAAGGTTTACCCATCACATAGATTGTTACCCAGTGCTCAACCTCTTCAGGGGGAGATGCCGCCTTCTTTATTTCATCCATTATTTTTCCACTATCTACCTCAAGTAATTCAACCTTTTTGCCCATTACTCCTCACCCCCAAATAGACCTTCAAATTCGTGCAACTCATCCTCACGGAAGTCCATAACTGGTGGGATATCATCGTTAACGCCAGGCTTGTAATCAAAGACCTTCTGTAAATCATTGCCGACGATTCCAAAGAGACGATAAAGCGGGATATCCATGGGACATGCCTGTTGACACAGACCGCAGCCTATGCAGGAGGTTCCCATATGTATAAGTCTTCCTATATGGAAAAGCGTTTTATCTGTTGGAAGGCGAATTCCATCCTTGTCATCGGCCCAGTTAAAATATTTGGGTGATTCGTAATCGAAAACGGTATGGTCTTCGAAGAAGCACTCTTTGCAGAAGCATATTGGGCACATATCCTTGCAGTTGTGACAGTTCAGGCAGGAAGATAAGAATTCCTCAATACCTTTTCTTCCTCCAGTTATGCGCTCTTCCTCAAGCCATTTCTCTCTACGTTCCCGATGCATCTTCACCCATGAATCCGCATCACGCGAGCCTTCTTGAATTTGCATTGCGCTCAAAAATTCTTTACCTGTATCACTGAGAGAGAAAAACACAGGTTCTGTGGTATTCACAATACCCATGCCTATATCTCCTACACCGGGAATAGGTACAGGATATTCGCAAACTTTGCAGGATTCGCGTATTTTTTCGTTTTTCCCGCCTTTCTTTATCTCTGCAATGAGTTCCTCCGCGGGTACTTTATCATGTTTGTAATTTCTAGCGTGGATAGTACCTGGGCAATCATACGTGAGCACGATAATATTCTCAGGATTGATCTGATTGAATTTCACAAGTTCTTTAAATGTTCTGGCCTCACAGGGCCTTAGAATAGCAAATAACTTTCGCTCAGATTTTTTGAGTTTGGTGATGCGGCGTAGCATATCAGCACCATTCCACTGCATTACAGGCGCAATGGGAGTTAGTTTGTCTACATCCTCCTTTTTAGTTACAAGCGCATAGGTATATGAGTCCTCTGTGGCAGCAGGGGCCATCACCGCTTCAATAAGCCCTTTTTCAAAGGCGTCTTTGAGAAATTTTTTGAGCAGTTCGTTCTCACTGACCAAATTAATCACCTCCCAGAGAATCTATATATTTGAAATCGCATGGACCTCTCTCCTTTATATACGAGGTGTACTCGTTCATAACCCTGGCAAACTTGGGACCTTCACTACCCGATATCCATTCCAGAAGAACCCGGGTATCGTCGAATCCCAGACTTTTGAGCACTGTCTTCACTATAGCCACTCTTCTCCTTGCTTTGTAGTTGCCCGTTATGTAATGACAATCTCCAGGATGGCAACCACCAAGTATTGTGGCGTCTGCACCTTCCTGCAGAGCACGTATCAAATATACAGGGTCCACGGTGGACGAGCACATCACGCGTATAGGTCTTATGTTTGGTGGATAATGCAACCTTGCTGTACCTGCAAGGTCAGCCGCTGCCGAAGTACACCAGTTGCAGAAGAAGCCCACAATCACTGGATCGAATTTTTCTTCACTCATTTTACTACCTCCTTTAACATTTCAAACACTCCAGTTGGGCTATAAGCCCTTATTATAGCAGCCCCGCTGGGACATACGGTAGCACATGCACCGCAGCCCACGCAAAGTGCGGGGTGCACTTTTGCAATTTTATCTTCCTCATCAATATACCTTGCTCCTGTGAAGCAAGCATCCACACAAATCCCGCAGCCAGCGCATTTGCGTGGATTTGTTACACTTATAAATTTACCTGCGGGAGTAGTTATATCTCGCATGAGATACGCAGCACTTTGAGCAACAAATCCCGCTTCTTCTACTTCCTCTTCTATACTCATGGGTCTATGGGCCAGGCCAGCAATGAATACACCGCCAAAAGGCTCCTCAAAGAGCATAAATTGAATACCTGCACGCTCAACCCATTCTCTGGGTTCTTCACCGAAGAAGAAGAAGCCCTCCTTGTCTAATTTGAGACCAAGCATTTCTGCAATCTTCCTGTTATATTCTCTGGGCTTTACATATACAAGAGGCTCACCTTTACCCCGAGATGCATCAGGAGGATTTAGGTCAAGCAGAGAGAAAGATTTCATCAAATCATATGTTGCCTTGACTTCCTTTCTCTTGGCATATATAGATGCAAGGGATGCATGTAGTGTGGAGCCATTCATTCTAGAGGTTATATGCGAGCCCCCCTCTATTATATCCCCTCCTGTAGCAATTATGAGAACCCCGGCATTCACATCCTCTTCTCCCACTTTTATCTTGAAGTTACCTAAGGAGCCATCTATAGAATCTACGCTCCCCTTTATCCATTGCACCCTCCGGAGCACTCTGTTTTTAAGATTAGTATACCACTTCTCCAGTTCCTCCCTTGACATATTCAGTGCATTCTCTTTTACTCCTGTAGCATTGTGAATCGAATCAAAATCCTCCGTAATGATATAAACTAGGGGCACACGGTCAATAAGATAATCCGCCGCTATCAACGCAGCGAGGCCTCCTCCAAGTATTGCAACTCTCTTCACCGTCTCAACAGTTGGAATTTCCACAAACACATCTTTGCGTGCCTTGGCTACCGCAGCGTTAAGCATTGCACTTGCCTTTCTTGAATCTCCGCCTACACGGGATACATACTCACGTAATTGCACCAGTTCCACATATGAGGATGGTACTCCTGCCTGATTTGCTAGCATCTCCAGCATCCCACCACGCAGTGCAGGGGAGCAGGCACCAAACACCACACGATTTATGCCTTTCTCCTTTATTTCCTTCACAATTTCTTCAGGATGAAGGCAGAGATAATCTTTTTCAATCACATAATCCGCATTCACATCAACCTTCAAATCTTTCAATGCACACTTACAAAGGAATACACCAACCTTGGGATTGAAATCATCCACCTTATAATCTATCTTTTGCATCTCTGGCATCGCGGGACTCCTCAGGTATTTCTCCACCTGAGGTACTATGGCTGTGCCCTGATATATAGATTCAGTGCTTCCTGCAGGCTTTAGAAATGGCCCTATTGCAAATATACCCTCTCTTGTAGTTTCAAATGTAAACGGCTTGGTTTTTGCCAATCCATGCTCCACCTCTATTCCCATTCTCTTCGCAATCTCCTCCCACTCCTCAGGCACCTTCTGACCTGGCATTACCGCAAAGAGATCCAGATGCACTCCGTTGACCTTAACCCCGTCTCCATCCTGCTCAATGCTGAAATCATCAATGAGATGGATATTTATTCCCTTCTCAACGGCTTTGTCGTAAAGGGCCATCTGATTATGCCCGTAAAGGCGAATCTCTTTCAGGAAGATATGAACATCAAGCGACGGATCCATCTCCTTCATATCCAGTGCTTCACGAAATATTATGACTTGTTCCTCGTAGGAGCCGAGATAATTCTCAAAGCCTGCAGGTGTGAAAAAGCCAAGCGATTTAGGATATTTTCCATCCTGAGTCTGAAGAAATCTTTTATCCACCCCTTTACCGCGGAATAGCCAGGCAAAGTCACGGAACGATATCACATTCTTCAAATTTCCTCCAAATTTCTCAATGCTCTCAGGCTCGTATTCAGGGGATAAAATTACTGCATCCACATCCTCTACTACTTCCTCCTCCTTTGGTATCTGAATAGCTTTGGCAGGGCAAACATCCAAACATTCTTCCGCATTATTTATTATTCTCATTCCCGGGCCAAGAGGCATGGGGATGAACTTTACATCGCATTTCTCATGACAGATATCACATCCTATGCATCGAAATTCATTTACGGTGGCATACCTTGTTTTGAATTTCACCTTGAAATTTCCAGGGCTGCCTTCTATCCCAAGAAGTTGGGAATTGTTGTAAACTTCTACGTTTCCAGTCATATTTGCCACGGTGAGCAAAACACCCTTCGAATAACCATTCAATATATCTCTTGGCTGCTGCCACTGCATCTGAGTGAACTTATGCCAGAGAAACTCTCCGCGATTAAGGAGAACAACTTTATGCCCGGCGCGAGCAAAGTTTGCAGCGGCACGATATGAAGCCAGAGAGGTCCCGAAAATAAGAACCTTACCCATTTTAGAACACCTCCGCAAGCACATCCACAGCACGAATTATCTGACCCTTCTTGAAGTTTACCACCTGTATGGCAGTTGTCGGGCAATTTGCACTGCAGGCACCGCATCCTTCGCATAAAGCCTCGTTCACAACAGCCACATGTCTCACGGGATCGATGCTTATTGCACCGTAGGCACACTGATCCTTACATCTGCCGCAGCCTGCGCAGATTTCCGGGTCAACCTTCGCTAACAACGGTTCCTTCTCCAGTTGGGGTTTTGAAAGGAGAGCCATGGCCTTTGCTGCGGCACCACTTCCCTGAGAAACGCTATCCGTGATATCCTTTACAAACTGTGCGGCACCAGCGATGAACACACCTCCAACAGGAGTTTCTAGAGGCTTGAGTTTTAGATGTGTCTCCTTCAACCAACCCCACTCATCGTAGGGTATGCGCAATTTCTTCGCAAGGTCCTTTACTCCCTCGCTTCCCTTGGCGGCAGTGGCCAGGATTACCATATCCACATCCACTTCCACAATTCTTCCTGTTAGCGTGTCAACACCCTGCACACGATATTTGTCGCCCACCTTATAAATCTTGGAAACCTTGCCTCTTATGAAATTCACACCATACTCTTCCTTTGCACGGTGATAGAACTCCTCGTAGCCTTTGCCGTTGGAGCGAATATCAATGTAGAAATCATAAACTGCTGTGCTGGGCAGGGCATGCTTCACAAGCATCGCCTGCTTTATGGTGTACATACAGCATATCCTGGAGCAATATGGCACACCACTTTGTGGATCTCTGGAACCTACACAGTGCACAAACGCTATGCTTTCAGGTACCTTGCCATCGGAGGGACGGCGTGGAATACCTGCAGTTGGTCCAGAAGGTGCAAGGAGTCTTTCGAATTGAAGGGAATTTAGAACATCTGGATATTTGCCCCCCAGTTCCGGAAACGCCTCTGCTGGCATTACCTCGAAGCCCGTGGCAACTATTATGGAACCAACTTCCTCCTCTACAATTTCCTCATTATTCTGAAAATGAATGGCGTTTGGTTCACACACGTCGGCACATTTTGAGCATATTTTCACATTCTTTTTTGGTTTTATTTTTCCCTCTTTGACTTTCTTCTCGAATTGCAAGCGAATGCATGTGTTCTCATCAATCAGGGCTTTCAAAGGCACTGCTTGTTCATTTGCTATGTATATTGCCTTTCTTTTAGCCATCCTCAAATCAAATTCAGAATCCACATTAATAGGACACACTCTTAGGCACTCACCACATCCTGTACATTTGTCCCAGTCTACATAAGTTGCTTTTTTCCTGATTTTTACCTTAAAGTTACCCATGAACCCTTCAACACTTTCCACCTCACTATATGTGTAAAGTTTTATGTTAGGATGTTGAGCCACATCGTTCATCTTTGGCGTGAGAATACACTGAGGGCAGTCCAGCGTAGGAAATGTTTCACTTAATCTGAACATGTTTCCTCCAATGCTGGGTTCTCTCTCCACCAGGATTGTTTCAATTCCAGCATCTGCAAGATCCAACGCTGCCTGGATACCTGCCACACCTCCTCCAATAACCAGTGCTCTTCTAACAACCGGAACTTCTATCGGTTCTAGAGATGCATTGGCCTTGAGTTTCTCTATTGTGGCATTGATTATACGTATTGCCTTGCGAGTTGCAGCTTCTGGATTATCTTCGTGGGGCCAAGCAGCCCACTCACGTATATTTGCAATTTCCACACGATATGGGTTCAAACCCCCTCGAGCAGCAGCGTTGCGCATGGTTTTTTCGTGAAGTGTGGGTGAGCAATTGGCCACAACCACACCATCGAGATTGTACTTCTTTACAGATTCCTCTATCAATTTTTGACCCGGCTCCGAGCACATGAAAATATATGTGGTAGCTAAAGCCACATCCTCCCTTTTTCCAATTTCTTCTGCAACTTTTTTAACATCCACTGTACCGGCAATATTTCTTCCGCAATGACATATGAACACACCTATTCTTTTCATAGCCATGGGGCAAGCACCTCCCTGGGAGAAATGTAATGACGGTCAAAATGCAGCACATCCTCACTTTTCAATCCAAATGCTATGGCCATAAGTTGAGTGAAATAAACGATTGGCATATGCTCAAAATCCCCATGTTTTTGTTTTGCAATCTCCTGCCTTCTGTCTAGATTGAAGAAGCAGAGAGGGCAAGAGGTTGCAATTACATCTGCACCTACTTCTTTGGCAATGGAAACGAGTTTGTATGTTCTCTCCGCCACAT
This sequence comes from DHVE2 group archaeon, assembly GCA_015522955.1. Lineage (GTDB taxonomy): Archaea > Thermoplasmatota > Thermoplasmata > Thermoplasmatales > Aciduliprofundaceae > S014-41. The sequence continues at coordinate 9,237 of WALG01000113.1, read as the reverse complement.
ATTCTCTTTTATCTACCGTATGATAAGAACCGCAACACTCGTTTTTGAGAGGATAATCCACTACCTCAGCACCAAGGGTTTTTAAGAGATTTTCCATAATATGCGGATCTTCCCGATCATCAATTGCCACCTCGTCGGGGCGGAGAAGAAGGCATCCATAGTAGGGAGCAACCTTTAGGCCTTTAAGTGGAGTTTTTACCTTCTTTGCAATGTTGTCAAAGCCCACATCATCTTTTAGAAACTGAAGATAATGAAGAACGTTTATATTTCCCTCATAATCCGGTTCTTCATCCATAAATATGTTTAGTGTGTGCAGTTTATCGCGATTTTTCATCACATCAATATGTGCCCTGCGCAGATTGTTGTAGCACATGGAGCATACGGCAACTAGGCGATTATCTCCTATCTCCTTTCCGTATTGCTGTGCCTTTATAAGATTGCGAACATTGGCAATTGTAAATTTCACACTATCCTGGGCGAGCCCATATACCGCACCACAGCATGTCCAGTTAGGTAATTCCACAAAATCATAGCCCAAAATTCGAGCAGATTCTATAGTGCTATCCTCCAGATTTTTTGCCACGCCCTTTAGTGTGCATCCTGGATAAAACATGATCTTCTTTCCCATTCTTTCACCTCACGGAGTAAATTTTCTGAAGTTGCTCACAAGAGCGATAGGTGGCAGTATGTCCCTTTCCTCCACATTGTATGGATCTACGTAATCATAATTCTTGCGAAGTTGTAACTCGCGTATGGCTTCCATCACAGCCGCAAGGTCAAGTCCAACAGGGCAGCGTACTGTGCAGGTAAAGCAGGCAGCACATATCCATGGTGTTTTTGCTTGGAGAAGCGTGTCTACATCCCCCTCCTGCAAGAACATGAAAACTTGATTCGGCAGGATATCCATGAATTCTGCCATAGGACAACCAGAGGAGCAACGACCACACTGGTAGCAAGAGAAAATGTTCTGACCACTTATATCTATTATTTCTTGAACCCGTTCATCCTTATGGGGGTCCTTTTTTATTGTATATTTCATCATTTCACCAACCTTAAGGTTTTGAATTGAAATCGATTTTATCGGGATGTGAACCTTGCATGCCCCCATTCATATTAATATTTTCGGTGGAACTGTTATATTCCTAATTTTTTTGCGTTTTTTGTCATATATTTTACGTATATGCAACTCAAATTTGCCATCAGTTTGAGTAATTTCGTCATTGCTTCTCACAGAGGGATTAGAAATGATTTAATATTTCATTGGCGTATTGGAGTATATGCTTGAAGTTGACATAAATGACCTGCATTTTCGGAATCCCCTACTCCTTGCATCTGGTATTCTTGATGAAAGTGGAGATACCATGCTCCGTGTGGCGAGAAGCGGGGCTGGAGGCATAGTCACAAAATCCATTGGTATGGTGCCTAGGGAGGGATACGAGAATCCAGTAATCTACGAATTACCCTACGGGCTTCTCAATGCCATAGGTCTCGCCAATCCGGGAATTGAGAATTTTGGAGAGGAGATAAAAAAGGCTAAAGAAGGTGGGGTTCCCATCATAGGAAGCATCTTCGGAGGTAATGTAGATGAATTTGTATATCTCGCAAAGAAAATGGAGAGTTATGGTGTGGATGCAGTGGAATTGAATCTCTCCTGTCCTCATGCCCGGGGATATGGGATGGAGATAGGTGTGGATATGGAACTTGTGGAGGAAATAGTGGGAGAAGTGAAGAAAAGCGTGGGAATTCCTGTATGGGCCAAAATCACTCCTAACACCGATTCTGTGGTGAGGATAGCCAAGGCTGCAGAAAAAGCCGATGCTCTTGTGCTCATAAACACAATTCGTGCCATGGCGATAGATATTGATGCCCGCAGACCGGTGCTTTCCAATAAAATAGGAGGGCTATCGGGTCCCTGCCTGAAGCCTGTGGGCGTGCGTGCTGTTTATGAAGTATACAGCGAGGTGAACAAGCCAATAATAGGGGTGGGTGGCATTCAGAATGGTAGAGATGCACTGGAATACATGATGGCTGGAGCCTCTGCAGTGCAGATAGGTACCGCTGTTTATACCCATGGGCTTGAGGTATTTACCAGCATAGCCAGGGAGATGAAAGAATGGCTTCACAGAAATGATTATGAGAATGTGAAAGATATTATAGGTGCTGCTCAGGTGAAGTAAATGTATCGTGTTGTAAAAATAGAAAGGATAAAGAAGGAAACTCCCTCCGTGAAAACATTCTTTTTCAGGGATAAATCCTCCCCTATGCCCGGGCAGTTCTATATGCTCTGGCTACCGGGGGTGGATGAATTTCCCATGAGTATCTCCTACATAGGCGAAATAAAAGGATTTACTGTGAAAAAAGTAGGAGCGGGAACCTCAAGGATGCATTCCATGCATGAAGGAGATAAATTATGGCTCCGTGGCCCCTATGGCCATGGATTTTCTCCAATGAATGGAAAAATTCTTTTTGTGGGAGGTGGCAGTGGTATGGCTACCCTTGCCCCTATAATTGAACGCCTGCCTGGAGATTTGCTTATAGCAGCAAGGAGCCGGGATGAACTCCTATTCATGGATAGATTCAAAGAGAGGAAAATATACGTGGCCACCGACGATGGTTCCCTTGGATTCAAGGGATTTGCCCATGAGTTGCTTGAGAAGATTTTAGAAGATACGAAATACGATGCAATATATACCTGTGGCCCCGAGTTAATGCTTCGTAAGGTCATTGACATTGCCTCATCACATGGAATTGAAATTCAAGCCTCCCTTGAGAGGTTGATGAAGTGCGGTATAGGGATATGCGATTCCTGCAGTATAAACGGATATCGCGTTTGTGTGGATGGCCCTGTATTTGGTTCCCACGAACTTGCGGAGATGGACGAACTTGGCAGGTACCGTAGAGACCGTGCAGGAAGGAAGGTACCCATATGATAAAGGTAAAAAATCTAAACAAGTGGTATGGGAATAATCATGTCCTGCGAAATCTAAATCTTGAGGTTCATCGTGGCGAGATATTTGGTCTTCTTGGGCCAAATGGAGCCGGTAAAAGTACCTTGATTAAGGTACTCACAGGACAGACCCCCGCTCAGGGATTTGTGCGTGTGCTTGGTGTCAATCCGCTTAAAAATCCTGTGGAGGTTAGGAAACTGGTAGGTATCGTACCCGAGGCAGAAAGTGTGCCAAACTATCTCACTGTGGAGGAGTACCTGTACTTTGTTGCCAAGGTTAGGGGTGTTTCAACGAAAAGAATGGAAGAAATTGCATCTCTCTTCTCACTAAAGAGCGAGAAAGATAAAGTATGCCGTGACCTCTCCAAGGGTACAAAGCAACGACTGATGCTTGGTGTGGCCATGCTCCATAATCCCACCCTGCTGTTTTTGGATGAGCCTTTTATAAACCTTGACCCCTTATATCAGCGTAGGGTAAGAAAAATCATAGAGAAATATGTGGATAATGGAAACACTGTATTCATGGCAACGCATATCCTTGAAATTGCACAGCGTATGTGCACAAGAATTGGTATAATAAAAAATGGAAAAATAGTGAAACTGGTGGATAATCTGGAAGATTTGGAAGACCTTTTCTTGAGGGAGTTTGAAGATGCTCAGGTACTTTCTACTTGAGGAATATAGAAGGCATGTCTATCTTGCTAAAAAATTCTCGGTATTTTTATTTCCACTCTACGGGATGATATCCACCATGGTTGCAGCCTTCTTTTTACCCTATATTCTGGCTATTTTCTCATACGTAAAATTTTTAAATCTCACTCTTATTGGTTCGTTTTTATATGGCTTTGGAGTAAGTTCCTTTGAATTCTTAGGTCGTAGCAGGGAGAAAAATTCAATGATATCTGTGAGTGCAAGTCTTCCTCTTACACCCCGTAAGATTTACTTTTATGTGTTTCTTCGTGATGTTATCTACTACTCTCTTCTCTTTATCTTGCCTGTGTATTCAGGTCTTCTTTTAAGTGTGCTTTACACTCCACTTATACCTCTACAGGTGAGCATTTTTACCTTCTCGCTTTTTCTTTCCATGCTCCTGGGCTACTCTCTTGGTTATCTCTCCTTCGCTGTAGATAGTAGATGGAAAGCAGGATATCTTATTCTAATCTCTCTCATTGTTGTGTATCTAATCCTTTATCTTATGGGGCATCTCCCATTTCCCGTGGCCATGTTCCATGTAAGCCGAAGCCTTTTCTATCTTCTTTTGAGTTTTACACTTCTATTTCTCTTTATCCTCCTCGCATATTTTCTCACACCGAAAGAGATTGCATATTCGCAAAAACATGCGAGATACAGTCTTCCAAGATATCACAGAATATTCCACAATATTCTTGTGGCTAAAGGATTTGAAGATGCTATTCGTGGCGGGATAATCATCAAATCTCTTTTCACATACTTTTTCCCCATGCTGCTTATTTTCGTATTTGTGAGAATTATTAATATGGCGTCTTCCCGGGGAGTTTACAATTCTTTTTCTATGTCTATAATTCTCTCCCTCTTCTCTGTGGTGATTTACAGTTGGCTTACGGTGCTTGATGATGTAGATTACCTTAAGATACTCCCATACAACGCATCCCATGTGATATATACCTACATCCTCATATATCTAATAATTGTTACCATAATCTCTCTGCCATTTCTTATATTTTTCAGCCTTGCTTCTCTCCCTCTCCTGATTCCATCCATAGGTATTTTTTATGTGAATACTCTGTATCTTATTTCCATAGCCGCAAATATCTCAGGATATAGAATCCACAGTTTGCTCTTCAATCCGGGAATTGTGATGAGATTCACTCTATACACCTTTGTTCCTGGAGTAATACTTCTGGGCGCAAGCATTGACCTGAACATATATTCTATAGCCCTGATCACCGTCACATCATTATTTATGCTTCTACTAGCATATATGAATCTCAAAAAAATCAATGAAAAATGGGTGTATTTTTAAATTACTCTTTACCTTCGCGATTGAACACAAAGTAAAGGACAAATATAGATGCTACCAGGATGGTCACAATTATGTAACCCCCATAGAGGTCCCATAATGTTTTTGCGTTCTTCCCCGGATAATCATTAGGGTCTCCGGGATATGTACCATTGTTAAGTTCCTGAATGTTTGTGAATCCATCCCCATCGGAATCCATATTTGCTGTGTAATTCAGGGCATTTCCCACACACTCAAATATGTTTTTCTGAAACTGCTCTAGCGTCATTCTCTCAAGGGCACGGATGAAGTCAATTCCATAGGGATTCAGGCCTTTAAGGCTTCTGTCAAAAAACAGATACGTTATTTTATCCTGCCAGTTGTATGAATGGACTCTCCCCTCAATATAGGGATATATCGTGACACCCCACATCTTGCCTGTTATGTTGTACTCTTTTCCATCAGAGAATATTACTGTTATTGTGGGATATGGAGATTTCTCATTCCCTTGGGCATGCACTGCAGGACTCTGGGCTAGCAGAGAGGCAAGAAGCACAAGAACGGAGAGTACGGCAATGAGTGTATGCTTCATCAGACAGAGGAAAGTCAAATAGTATTTAAAAATTTTCACCTTCACTGAGACCGGTGGAATGAAATTTAAATAGTTGATGTTTGTGCATTTCCCAGATATGTCCAGTAAGTTTTAAAAGGGTGTTGCCAATAAGCCCTTCGGTGAGCCAAAATGAAGATATGTGTAGCATCGCAAACAGGAGGACTCGAGGACGTTGTGAACCAGCAATTTGGAAGGTGCCCTACCTACACAGTGGTTGAGGTAGAAGGTCAGAACATAAAGAGAGCATATGTAATACCCAATCCAGCAGCGTCGGCGGCAGGTGGTGCGGGTATTCAAGCAGCACAAGTTGTGATAAATGAAGGTTGTAACGCAGTAATTGCAGGCGCGATAGGCCCGAATTCAGCCCAGGCACTTAATATGGCTGGAGTGGATATGCGCACATCACCTCCAGTGAAGATTGAAGAAGCAGTACTTATGTATCTGCGTGGTGAATTACCTCCTGCACAATCCACAACATCTAGTGCGGGAATGGGTCCCGGCATGGGAGGTGGTATGGGCCGTGGAATGGGTCGCGGTAGAGGCATGGGCAGAGGCAGAGGAATGGGCCGTGGTCGTGGGGGTATGGGCTCTGGTAGATATTCCTGGTGAGGGTCATGAGCCTCAAAATTACGGTTACCGGTGGGAAAGGAGGCACCGGTAAAAGCACAGTGGCCACAAATCTTGCTCTTCTTCTTGCAGAGAAATATCATGTGGTTCTGGTAGATGCTGACGTGGAGTGCCCAAACGACCACATACTTCTATCTGCAAATCTTGAGAATGAGGAAGAAGTTTATCTGTTCAAGCCCAAATTTGATTACTCAAAATGCACGAAATGTGGAGAGTGCATAGAAAACTGTGCAGAGAACGCGTTGCTCAAGTTTAAAGAGGGTTATCCTCTTCTCATGCCCACCCTGTGCTCCGGATGCCGCACATGCCAGTTAGTATGTCCGGAGGAGGGAGCAATACTGGATGATAAAAGACTTGTGGGATATACGTATCATACAAAAATAAACGAGAATTTGGACCTTGTAACGGGGAGGCTGAACGAGGGGGAAGAGCGCTCATATCCCACAGTTCTTGCAGCGCGGAGAAGAGCCATGGGAATCCATGCAGACATATATCTTTTCGATACAATGCCCGGTACAGGAAACCATGTGGCTGCAGCCATTGAGGATTCCGCCATTGTTATCACAGTAACTGAGCCAACACCTCTTGGTTTACACGATCTCGAGATGATACTCAAACTTCTGAGAAAACTGGATCTAAAGGCGTGGGTGGTAGTAAATCGTAGTGATTTAAGCAATATATCTCACCATGATATCGTGCAAAGGTACAGTGCAGAAATTATAGCGGAAATACCCATGCTAAATGAGATTTTGAAGAGTTATGTAAGCGGCGTTCCTGTGGTGGAGAAATATCCAGATAGCAGGGGTGCGAGAATTTTCAGAGAGATTGTGAAGAGAATAGAGGAGGTGACATGATGGATCTTGTTATAGCCAGCGGAAAAGGTGGTGTGGGCAAGAGCACATTCACTGGCTCACTTATCACCCTGCTTAAAGATTATGGAATTGCAGCGGTAGATGCTGATGCGGAGGCCCCTAATCTTCATCTTGTTTTCAATGTTCAACACTGGAATGAGGAGCGTGAAGTTATTGCAGCACATACTGCTACTATAAATTCTTCTTGCATAAACTGCGGGGTGTGTGATTCTGTTTGTATCTACGAGGCAATATACGAAGCAGATGGTCAGCGCAGAATAAAGGAATACCTGTGTGAGGGATGCGGTGCCTGTAAAGCTGTGTGCCCAGTGGAGGGGGCAATTGAGATATCCCCCTCGGTATCTGGATGGATAAGAACCGCATTTACACCATATGGTCCACTTGTCTCCGCAGAACTTGATGTGGGTAAGCCCAACAGCGGAAAACTGGTTACCGAAGAAAAGAATATTGCCAAAGAATGGGTAAAAGAAGGTAAAGCAAAGCATATAATAGTGGATGCTGCTGCAGGTATAGGATGTCAGGTCATCGCTTCTCTGAGCGGAGCAAATAAAGCCATACTGATTGCAGAGCCCACACCCTCAAGTTTGAGCGATTTGATGCGTGCATATTATCTCACTCAGCATTTTCGCATAGAATCGTTTTTGGTTATAAACAAGGATGGCATAAATCCTGGCTATAATGGTCTGGAGAAATTTGCCAGAGAGAACGGTGTGGAAATACTAGGGAGGATTCCCTATCACTCCGCAGTGCCGAAATCTCTATCTTCGATGCGTCCTTTGGTAGAATTCATGCCTGAGTCTCCTCCTGCTCGGGAAATAAGAAAAATAGCAGAAGTTGTAAGAGGATGGTTGTGATGTATGAAAAGGATATTGTGCTATATCTCCTGCGAGTGTGTGAAGGTCTCCATCCCTTTCATATAAGCAGATTGGTGGCCCTTTTGGATATAAAATATCTGCGCGATACAGGCAGAAAATTAACTGATATAGATTATCAGAAAACGCCCTATGGCTTCTACAGTGAGAAATTGCCGAAAATTCTTGAGGAACTTCCGGTGGAGAAGGTTCAGGGTGAGAGATACAAGGTTCTTAGGATAAAAGATGATGCCACTGTGGAGATACATCTCCCCGAGGATGTAATAAAAAATATTGAGAATTTGCTGAACGAAGTATGTGACTTAAGCGATGAGGAACTCAATTTGCGGGTGTTAAAATCTTCGTACTACGAGAGGTTGTAAAAATAAAAAATTAGGAGGAACTTCTCCTGAGCAGAATTAGGGCAAGGGCCAGGACAAGGGACATGGTCACAGCAATCCATGTCAGTTCAGGAATCACTATGTTCACCGGGCTCATCAGGGGATAGTGGTCAACCACATTGCCCAACGTGTAAGGTGTATCTCCGATACCATCCCCATTGTCATCGGTTCCCGTGTAATCACTCCAGTAGTTGCCCCCCATAGAAGAGGTAGCATTCCAGAAATTGTTTTGTGAGGAGTCATAGGCATTTGGGTTATTATCTATGAAATTGTTATGATATATTTCATTTCCACTGCTGAATGTAATTTTTATACCCTGAAAGAAATTGTCCCTGATGGTTTTGTTTCTTATGATATTGTTATTGCAGCGATAAAACACCAACCCATAAAGATTGTTTGAGAATGAACTATTGGATATAATGTTGCTGTCTGAATATCTAAAGGTTGCACCATCTATTTCTCCGTTCTCTGCCACCATCCCGAAGAACATGCTTGAGGATAGATGGGTGGAAAATATATTATAAAGTCCCTGCTGTGTAAATGTGGAGTTCCTCACGGTGATTAAGAAGGAAAAGCCAAGCATCATACCTGCATCGCCGCCAATTATGCTCACATTTTCTACTACAATATTATGTGAGGATGCTATGATCAGTTCTCCCATACTACTGTGAGATATTCCCCCATGTTATTGGTAACATACCTTATAGTTTTTCCATTGGCCTTGTTACTTGCGTCAATGGTATGTGAGTCCCAGTACTCGGCGGAATTACCACTGATTAGAATGTTATTATGCTCAAAATTATTACCTGAAATTGTGATTCTCTGAGAGTTTACAAGCCATAGACCCCGCATATTATTGCTGAAGGTACTGTTCTTTAATTCAACATTGTTCGAAAGTTCAAAAACCATTCCCTGCATGTTGTCCTTTACACTAACATTTTGAAGCAT
>WALG01000112.1 GCA_015522955.1 DHVE2 group archaeon | reverse complement strand
GCTTAGCCCGGTAGAGCGGCTGACTTGTAAGAGCCCCTTTCTTAAGAAGAAAGGTGCTTCACCCCCTAAAGAAAGGGGCACCGGGAGATCAGCAGGTCGGGGGTTCGAATCCCCCCGGTGGCTCTTTTTAAATAAAAGAGAAAAAATTATTCCACAAACTCTAGAAACTGATAGGCCGGGTATCCCTCGTTGAAGCAGTAGTGCACCGTGCTGAACTCTTTTTTGAATTCTGTTACATCTTTCTTTACTCCCTCGATATCGCCGTCCACGGCAACCCTCTTTATCAACTCTGCAACGTATTTCATCTCGCTTTCCTTCATCCCCAAGCGTGTGAGTTCCTGCACGCCAAGTCTGATACCGCTGGGATTTCTGGGCTTTTTGGGGTCATCATAGGGCAAAAGATTGTAGTTACAGATGATATTTGCCTTCTCCAGATTCTCAGCAACCTTTCTTCCACCACCCTGGGCAACAACATCTACAAGCACTGTGTGGCTCCTTGTGAAACCATTCTTCTCTCCGAGAACTTTGAATCCGTATTCATAGAGTTCCTGGGCGAGAGTTTGTGCATTTTCCACAATTTGCTCCGCATATTGCTTTCCAAATTCGATGTGTTCTGCCAGAGTTACTGCCAGAGCAGCCATATGATGCAGGTGATGATTGCTTATCACTCCTGGAAACACCCCTCTCTGGATTTTACTCCAGAACTTACCCCGCTTCTCCTCGTCACCCGGAGGATTTGCCAGAATGATTCCACGCTGCGGCCCGGGCAGTGTTTTATGGGTACTGCCTGTCATAACATGAGCCCCTTCTCCGAGGGGATCCTGGAACTGGCCCCCAGCAATGAGTCCCAAGACATGGGCACCATCGTACCATACCGTTGTGCCCGCTTCTTGAAATGCATCCTGCAACTCCTTGAGGGGCGCGGGAAATAGAAATACACTCATGCCGAAGAGTGCAATCTTTGGCTTCACGATTTTGATTAATTTTGCACTTAAATCAACATCGATATTCATCTCCTCCACATCAAAGGGATACTCAATCTTATGAACTCCACGCATTCCCACAGAGCCGAACTTTGCACTGCTTATGTGCGCTCCACCCTGAAGTGGAGGTCCTGTGATTACATCCCCCGGTTTGGTGAGAGCAAACAGCACAGCCTGATTTGCATTGGTGCCACTTATGGGGCGGACATCCGCATAATCCACGTGGAATAGTTTCTTTGCCAGTTCGGTAGTTAGTTTTTCTATCTGATCCACGTATATATTACCCTGATAGTATCTCTTTCCTGGAAGTCCTTCGGCGTATCTGTTGTGAAGATCACAGACTAAAAATTGCATGGCCATGGGGCTTATTAGGTTCTCCGAAGCGATCATGGGAAGTGAGTCTCTAAACCATTCAGTATGTATCTTTACCAGTTCCTTAATTTTGAGAGCATCATCCAGCGCACTCATACAATCACCAGTTTCCTTATGTCTTTGAAGTATAATAACTTATTTTTCAGGAGTTTGGAAATCGCTATCTATTTATATCAAATCACGCATCATATATTCCATGGATTGTCAGGAAAAACTGAGACTCATACTTCGGGATTTGAGCCACGCTCTTCAGGGAAGTGACGCAGAGTTGAGAGGTGAGATAGAGGAGATAATTAAAAAATATAGGCCCAAGAGAAGAAGAGGAGATTTTGAACTAAAGAGGGGAAATACATATTACATAGATGAAAAAAGTGGAAAACTTGGATATAAGATACTCGTACAGATTCTTGAAAGAGGGCTGCCTGCCTTGTATATAACAAGAATGAACCCCGATACTCTTGAAATAAGTGGACTGTACAAGAATCTAACCGTTTACTGGTTAACATCCCTTAAGAGAAAGGGAAGCATTGCTCCTAACGATTTAACTAAAATCTACACTATCATAAATGATTTTGTAAAGGAGAATGAAAATCCATTGGTTCTTCTGGACGGAATAGAGACCATTATAACGAATACAGATTTCAAGAGAACCCTAAACATGCTCCAGAGAATAAGGGACCTCATAAGTCAAAAAAGGGGCATCTTTCTAGTACCTATCAATCTTGAGATCCTAGAAATTCGAGAAAGAGCACTTTTCGAAAAAGAAATGATGAACAAAGTGCCAGGAAAAAGGGCTATTTAATAAATCCCTGGCCCTTAGTTATAACTATCCTGCAGGTAGTAGGTAATTTATAAGCAGCCTCTTTGAGCGCTGCCTTCGCTCTTTCAACATGCTGTGGGTTCACTCTGGCTATCATTATTGTCTGATTCTCATGTACTCTGGCAGCCGTGCCAACAGGCTTGCCAAATGCTTTGCTCATCCCGGATGAAATTCTATCTGCACCAGCCCCTGTAGCCATTTTATGCTCTCTCAAAACTTGATGTGGATAGACCCTAATCCAAAGATAGTAGTTGGCACTACCTACTTTACTTAGATACTTATTGGCCATTATTCTGGCAGATTCCAATGCGGTATGCCTTATCTGACAGGCCTCCTCAGCAATTAAACTTAATTCCACCTTAAAATCATTTTTTGCCTCAACATTACCCATCTCAAAGTGAACTATCTTGGGATTGGGCACTCCTCCCATATACTCTCGACGAGTGTAAGCGGGACCATCGATATTGCGATACATTCTGCCAGGCTTCCTTACCATCTAACTCACCTTTAGTCGTGATTAAGGATTTCATATTTATATTTTTGCTACATTTTACACTGATAACTTTCTGGGTTTAGAAATGAAGTAGGAACTACCTGCACGTCACTCTATTCGAGATTGTCTCGCAATTCTCTTCGGAAACTGCTTATTTTCTCTTCTACCCGCGCCTTTATGGAGTCACGGCAATGTCCTTTACCTCTAGCACTATGCACCTCCATCGGATTTTTAGTACTTCCAGCAACCAGCCCAACCTGTTTAGAGGGACGTAGAGAGAAGACTAGCCCATAAGTCAGTGCTGCGGAAACACGCTGGATTTTTGTCCAGTTTGGGGGGTGTAGAGAGGGGGGCTATGCCCCCCTTCGAGGTTTAGAAAGGGGGCATCAACTTAACCTGTTTTTGGGGGTTTAGAAAGGGGGCGTTAGCCCCCTTCTCAGGAAAGTTTTTTTACTACCTCTCTTTTTACGCGATGTGAATGTGCTCGTAATTGCAGAGAAGAGAAACGCCGCCCAGAGAATTGCCAAGATTCTTTCCGGAGGCAATTTCAAAACTCAGAGGGTGGGGAAGAACGTATATTATGAATTCATCCTGGGAAAAGATAGATACCATGTGGTTCCACTCAGAGGTCATATACTTCAACTTGATTATCCGGAGGAGTTTAAGAGATGGAATCTCCAGGACCTGCATGCGCTTGTGGAGCAGGAGCCAGTGAGGTTGCTAAAGGAGAAGGGTGTGGCCCGGATTCTCAAACAGGTTTCAAAAAATACGGATATGGTGGTAGTTGCCACCGATTATGATAGAGAGGGAGAATTAATAGGGGTAGAATCTCTCTCACTCCTCAACTTTAAAGGCCCCGTTAAAAGGGCAAAATTCAGTGCCCTCACAGAGGATGAGATAAAACATGCATTTTCAAATCTTATGGACGTAAATTACAATCTCGCCAGTGCAGCAGAGGCAAGACAGCATATAGACCTCGCCTGGGGTGCCTCTCTCACAAGATTTATCTCTCTGGCCTCAGGGCGCCGCGGTAAGGATTTCCTCTCCGTGGGAAGGGTACAGAGTCCTACCTTGGCCCTCATAGTCAAAAGGGAGGAGGAGATAGAGAATTTTGTACCAAAACCCTACTGGAACATCGTTGCCCGATTTCAGAAAAGGATGATATTCTCCGGTGGGCACATATCCAATCCCTTCTGGAAGAAGGAGGAGATGCAAAAAGTATGGGACAAGGTTAAGGATGCAAAGGAGGCACAAGTTGAGGAGTTCAAATCTCAGGAAAAGCATCTGCGTCCTCCAAGCCCTTTCAACACCACGGATTTTCTAAGCGAAGCAACAAAACTGGGTTTCTCCGCAGCCAGGGCTATGAGGATAGCAGAGGATCTTTACATGGGCGGCTACATCTCCTATCCCCGCACGGACAATACGGTGTATCCCAAGAGTTTAAACATACACGCAATATTAAAATCTCTGAAAAAATCAGCATTTGGAGAAGAGGTAGAAACCCTAGAAAAAGAACTCAGAAAATACCCCACCCGGGGAAGTAAGGAGAGTAAGGACCATCCACCCATTGTACCCATGAGAGGTGCAAAACTGGAGGGTGAGAGAGGTGCAATCTACGAACTTATTGTGAGAAGATTTATGGCCACTCTTGCACCAGATGCAGTTTATATGGAAAAAGAGGCAATAATAGGAGTTAATGATGAAAAATTTAAATGCACCGGTCGAGAACTTGAGGAGCCCGGGTGGCTGAAATATTATAAATATTCGAAATTTAAGGAGAGCAAAATGCCAGCACTTAAAGTGGGTGATAGGGTTCGGGTAAAAGAGATAAAAATTGAGGAAAAAGAGACAAAGCCTCCTCCAAGGTACACGCAGTCCACGCTGATAAAAGAGATGGAGCGCTTGAATCTCGGTACCAAGAGTACCCGAGCCGAGATTATTCAGAAACTTTTTGACCGTGGATATGTAAGGGGGCGCCCCATAAGACCCACACGAATAGGAAGGGCACTTATAAGTACACTTGGGAAAAATCAGGTACAGGTAATCAAGCCAGATATGACCGCCAAACTTGAGAAAGATATGGATAAAATTGAGATGGGGAAGATAGAGAAGAGTGCCGTAATTCAGGAATCCAAGGAAATGCTCACAAAGGTTCTCCGGGATCTCAAGGTGGAGACTGTAGGGAAGGTGATGAGAGAGTCCATGAGATACAAGATAGGCGAATGCCCTGAAGGAGGAGATTTGATTTACGTAGAGAGAAAGAGACTTGTGGTGTGTGAAAAAGATGGAAAAAGCATATTCTATGCCCTGCCCAAAACAGGACATATAGAGTTCTTGGATCAAAAATGCCCTGTATGTAGATTGCCTCTGATTCGGGTAGTGAGGAAGGGGCAAAGTCCACAGATAAGGTGTCTTAACCCAAAATGTGAGTACAACAAAAAGAAGGATTATGTGGGCAAATGCCCGAAATGTGGCGGTGACCTAGTAATTAGACAATCCCGCAATGGGAAGAGGTTCATTGGATGCAGCAATTATCCTCAATGCAATGTGACCTACCCCTTACCACAGAAAGGGGAAATTATTCCCACCGGAGAAACCTGCCCTTACTGTGGAGCGCCACTAATAATAATACGCAGAAAGGGCCATAAAGACTGGAAAATCTGCCCAAATATGGACTGCGAGTATAACCGGAGGAAAAAGAATGAAAAGTGAGGTCAAAGGCTGGCTTCATATGGCATTCATCTTTGCCGTTTCAAATTCTTTAGCCCTCATGCTAATTCCAGCATACTGGATGTATCAGGGCTCCCTGGGGGAGAGCGGTAACAATCCCGTAACGGCAATCTACTATCTTATATTCATAATAATAATCACCGCAATCATTCTCCTTATAGCAAAACTTGGAAAGGTTGGCATCCTGAGAGCAATATTCTATTTCTCCATAGGTTTTGCCATGTGGTATGCCCTTTTTCCCCTGCTATACCTCCTCCAGATACCTTTCTCGGATCTTATTTCGTTAGCCCTGGCAGTTGCCTTGGTAATAGTAATGGTCAAAAATCCAGAATGGTACGTAATGAACATTGTGGGCGTGCTGGTCACCATGGGTGCTGCCCTCATTCTTGGGCTTTCCTTCGGTATAGTTCCCTCTATAGTGCTTCTGGGCGCCTTTGCCATATATGATGCTGTATCTGTATACTTAACAAAGCATATGATTTCCTTAGCAGAGAATGTGATAGATTACAAACTACCCGCCATGTTCGTAATACCCACAAGCAAAAAATACTCTTTCAAGAAGGCCACCTATCATAAAGTAACAAAAGAGAAGAGAGAAGGAGGAAGAACTGCATACTACATGGGCTATGGAGATGTTCTGGTTCCGGGAGTTATGGTGATTTCCTCCGCATCACACTACGGGTTACTGGCTGGGGTCTTTACACTTATTGGCAGTCTCCTCGGCATGATTTTTCTCATCTTCCTAGTAAATCAAGGTAAGCCACAGCCCGGTTTGCCTTTTCTAAACACAGGAGCACTCATTGGATTCATAACCTACCTTTTGCTGTGAATTCTTGAGAAGTTTTATATTTATGTTAGGTATAACCTAACACATGAAAATTGTACCTCTCATCTTTGCGGTTCTGCTCATAGGAGTCTCACTTGTCCCCGTAACCCACGGTATATCCCAAGATAAAAATATAGAAATTGTTGCAACGCTACAGATATTCGCTTCTTTTGCATCTCAGATTGGAGGTTCGTATGTACACGCTGAGTACATAGTGCCTCAGGGAGGGGATATTC